>JAIXVO010000209.1 GCA_027482985.1 Cyanobacteriota bacterium | reverse complement strand
GCGCTGGCGCGGGTGCTGGAGTATTTAGGGCAACCCGCTTCTCAAGCTGGGATTGAGCCGATTACCCACCAAGCCAAAGTGCTGGAAGTGCAACAGCAATTAGCGAAGTTACGGGATGAAAGCAGCAAGTTGTGTCAGCAAGACCCAGATTTGCTGGAGATTGGGGCGCAACAGTTACAGCAGGATCTCTTTGCGATCGAAACCACGACTTACACCGAATTTGTGCGATCGGGACGGTTGAATCAGGAATTACCCGGCTTACTCGATCCGATTCATCACCATGTAGCCAGTGCCGAGGTAACAGATGGGACGGAAGTAACCGCATGAGGTGACCCCATGACGATGTTCGGCAAGTGGATGCGACTGGCGGGGAATAACTACAACCGATTGATGGTGGCGCTGATTTTGTTGCTGTGTGCCTTGGCGTTGCCGGAGCCGCGATCGCTGGGCAAAGTCATCATTCTGGTGGTGGTGCTGATTGCCATGCTGTCGATTACGCGCCGACTGACATTGGACAAATGGTGGCAAAAGTTTTATCCCGGCTTAATTTTCAGCAGTTTGCTGTTGTTAGGACTGCAAACGGTTGGGTTATTCCAGATGCCGCTGTTGCGATCGGGACCGCTGGTTTTTGAGGTCCTGTTATTGCTGGTGATTGGTCTGCCGATTTTCCTGATTCAGCAGGATCTATTTGCGGTGCAAAAAGTCACAGCGGATACGCTCAAAGGCGGCATTGCCATCTATCTGCTCCTCGGGTTTGCGTGGTCCTTGGTGTATATGATTGTGTACCAGCTTGAACCCACGGCGTTTAATGGCATCACGGACACACAAGTTGAAGCCGATCTGTTGCATTTTAGTTTTGTAACGTTAACCACGGTGGGTTATGGCGATATTCATCCCCTGTCGCCCGCTGCCCGGATTGCGACGAATTTAGAAGCGATCGCGGGCGTGATGTACCCCGCCATTCTGATTTCGCGGTTAGTCAGTTTATATACCCCTCATTCTCAGGAGCCATGATGAACCGCAATCTCATTCTGTTTTCAGGTTTTATGACGATGGCAGTCGGAGCTGGCTTGGGGTTTGTGCTGGCCACCCTGTTCCAAACGCCGTTTCGGACGGGGCTGTATCGGGATCAAAAGCCAGGATTTGTGATTGTAGGCGGGGTGGGTGGCTTTTTATTTGGCTGTAGCATGGAAGTCATTCGCGAATTGAAAGTCCGCCAGGATCAGGAGGACGATTCCTCTCAACAATGATCGCGAACCAGCATCAGGGACTGGCAAAAGAATCACGTCCGATGATAGGGGCAAATGGCCATCATGAGCTTCAACTTAAGCTAGAACTTAGGCTGTAAAAGGCTTTCAATCCGCCCTCACCCCGTTCGGCTGAGCGCTCAGGTCGAAGCCCAACCCCTCTCCCAAAACTGGGCGAGGGGAGCAATGGGTCGGTTCCCCTTCTCTCAGCTTTGGGAGAAGGGGCTAGGGGATGAGGGCTGAACCCGTTGCGTGTCAGTGCGTTTAGCTTGAGTTGAAACCAGTGATGACCATTCGCCCCTACGATGCGAATTTGATGGGCAGCGATCTCTATTTAAATTGGGATAAGATCTTCTCTGCGATCGCCCTCATTATTCAGGAAAGTCTATGTTTGCCCAAGTTTCTGAGCGAGTGATGCACCGGGTGCGGTGGGTGCTGACGACGGGTTGGATCATCCTCATCCTGTCCCTGTTGTATGACCCCTGGACTGCCGCCCTGACGCAGCCGGATCATCCCTGGAGTCCGTTACGCCTGACGGGTGAGTGTGTGCAAGTGCAGGGGCAATGTGTGGTGCAAACGCCTTATCCCATCGGGGCGACGGTGTTTTGGGGAGCCGTGGTGCCATCGGGCATTTTCATCCTGCTGGTGTTTGGGCATGAGCTGTGGCGGCGGATTTGTCCCTTATCCTTTCTGTCGCAAATTCCCCGCGCGCTCGGTCGGGAACGCCAATTTAAGCGGGAAAACAAAGAGACCGGCAAGGTCCGGTATGAATTGGCGAAAGTCAAACCTGATTCCTGGCTCGGTAAAAACTATCTTTATTTTCAATTTGGTTATTTGTTCATTGGCTTGTGCGGTCGGATTTTATTTTTTAATGCCGATCGCCTCGTTTTATTTCTCTGGATCACGTCTGCGATTGTGTTTGCGATCGCGATCGGTTATCTCTATGGGGGCAAATCCTGGTGCCAATATTTCTGCCCGATGGCTCCGGTGCAGACGGTGTTTAGTGAGCCGCGCGGGTTGACCGGGAGTAAGGCACACATGAGCGAAAGCCGGATTACACAATCCATGTGCCGCACCGTGACTCCGGAAGGGACGGAACAGAGTGCCTGTGTCGCCTGTCAAAGTCCCTGTGTTGATATTGACTCGGAACGGACTTATTGGGATGGGTTGCAAAAGCCAGAAGAATCCTTCATGCGCTACGGCTATTTGGGGCTGGTGGTGGGCTATTTTGTCTACTACTACCTATATGCGGGCAATTGGGAGTATTACTTTTCCGGGGTGTGGAATCGCGATCCGAATCAACTGGCGGCGTTAATGAGTCCCGGCTTGTATTTGTTTGGTCAACCGATTGGGATTCCCAAGTTGTTGGCGGTGCCGCTGGTGTTGGGAGCGTTTACGGCAGCGGGTTATGGGCTGGGGAAGGCGATCGAAACGCGACTGAAAGCGTATGCGCGACAACATCGCCCCAAATGGAGTCCCGATCTGATTCAACATCGCATTTTTGTTGTCCTGACTTTTATTGCGTTCAACTTCTTTTTCATCTTTGCGGCGCGTCCGCTGATCCTGCTCACGCCAGTCTGGGTACAACATCTTTATGATTTAGGTTTAGTGTTTTTGAGTACGATGTGGCTGGTGCAATCCTGGAAACGCAATGCCGATTTGTATTCTCGCGAAAATCTCGCCAGCCGCTTCCGCAAGCAATTAGAAAAGTTGCAGTTGGATGTGTCCCAATATTTGGATGGGCGATCGCTGGCAGATTTGCACACGAATGAGGTGTATGTGCTGGCAAAAGTGCTCCCCGGTTTCAATCGGGAAACGCGGCATGAAGCCTATAAGGGCGTGTTGCGAGAAGCGTTGGAAGAAGGCTATGCGGATTCCTCCAGCAGTTTGGAAGTGTTGCGGCAGATGCGGCAGGAGTTGGGCATTTCCGATGATGAACACCGGGAAGTGTTGGAAGAATTGGGCGTGGAAGATCCCGATTTGCTGAATCCCAACACGAAGCGATCGCTGGAAAATCAGATTCGGTTGAGTGGCTACAAGCGATCGCTGGAGCGGTTGATGTCGCTGCAACAGCGGCAATCCACGCTCACCGACCTGGATCAATTCACAGCGCGAGATGCCTCACAATTGCAAGCCCTCAGTCGCGAATATTTGATTACGTCCCAGGAAGAAGACTATATTCTGACTGACTTTTCGCCCAATGCTAGCAGTCTCCATAAACTCGAATATTTACAAGCCAGATTGGCAGAACTACAGCGGCTTCAGACTGCCATTCAAACATCCTCGCTGCAAACAAATCCAGTCCTGGCGACTTTTCTCCAAAATAGTATTCAACACAAGCAAGAGTTGATTGTGAAATCGGCATTAGGCACCCTGGCAAAACTGGATGATGCGCCGCCGGTGGTCGAGATCGCCCAACCATTCCCGTCCTTAGCGCCTGCTGTCGTCCCCGCAATGGTGACGCAGGGCAACTGGCAAACTCGCTTAAAACCCAATGTTTTAGCGGCCCTCACCCCCGCGATCGCCGCCCCCCTGCCTGCGGCTGCAAGTTCCCCGCAAGATACCGTCAGTTACTTAGAAACCTTGCTCGACTACAACAATCCTTTAGTCCAAAGTGCGACCTTATTCGCGATCGCTCAATTGGATTTCAGTCGAGCGCAAACATTAGCTGCGACACACCAATCCCATCCCCACCCGCTGGTGCAATCCGTCGCCGTCCAACTGCGATCGGCAAAAACAGCACCTCCGTTAAAAGACCTATCCCAGTTGGAAGAACTCGTTTATCTTTCGAATGCGGATCTGTTCCAGCGACTCGAACCCGAAACCTTAATTGCCTTGAGCGATCGCGCCGAAATTAAAATCTATCCATCCGGCGGGGTCATTTCCGACGCAGGTGATACCTGTCGCGAATTGCTACTCCTCCTGGAAGGCACCGTCACCATTCAACATCAACAAGAAGATGGCATCCAGTCGGAACAGTTGCAACCCGGTCACTTGCTGGATGAATTAGAAGTCCTCACCCGCAGTAACTTAGAAAACACGATCGTCGCCGATAGCGATCCCACCCGCATTCTCACCATTCCCGTGGATGCCTTCGATGAGTTAATGGATCGCTATCCCGATGTCGCGCCCCGCGTCCTGGAACTGGAAAGCCGCTACTTACAGCAACTCGTGCGATCGCGCCCTGCTGGGAATTAAAGATTATGAATTCAACGTCACCACTAGAGCATCTTTGCGCAGCCCCAATGTTGCCCTCTGGGGGGGGTTCGGGGGACGCGGCCGTCCCCTGAATTGGGGGGGTTTGGGGGGCTGCCACCCAAGCTCAGAATTTTGGTTCTCGTCAGGGACTCGCGCCAACGCCAGACCAGTAGCAACAAGGTCACCCCCTGTTGGTCGCAAAGGCAGAAGGGCAGTCTCAAGCTAACAGTTTTTTGCAACTGAAGCTTTAGCTTAACGGAATCCAGTGATAGCGTGTCGTCCTTCCGTCACTTAGGGAGTGGCGATCAAGATTGCTACTCCCCAAGTGACAACCCCCTCCAACCGATTCACCCTAAAATCAGAGGTGGAAAAACGCTTGCCCTTTCGCCACCGTTGCCATGATTGTTCCTCGTCCCCGCTGGCTGCAATTCGTCCTGATTGTTGGCCTGACTGCATTACTGCTGATCGGCATCCAGGTGATTGTGCCCGCGATCGCCCAGGGGCAAATTCCGAACCTCACGCCGCCCACGACCTCCCAACCCCTACCGCCCAATGTGACCCGCCGAGGGACGCTGGAATCTGCCCCGGTGCGGCTGGATGGGAATGAACTGTTCCGCATTGCCTCACCCACCGTCCTCAATCGCAGCGACCCCGGCACTCAAATTCCCGTGGAAGTCCGCGCCAAGCAAGTTGAGTCCAACTTGACTCAGGTAATCGAGACTGCCCTGCTGGAACCTGATCTCAAACCTGAGACCTTAACCGTCTTAATCGAGTTGACCAACGGCTTACCCGTGCTTTCTGCGAGATTTCCCAATTGGGCTGAAACCAGAGATTTGCTCACCGTCACGAACACTGATGCCCAATTTCATGCTACCTCCAGGGAGACCTTAGCGCAGGAATGGCAAACCATTCTGCAACGGGAACTACGACAGGCCCTCCAGTTGCGACAACCGGAAGCCCGCCGCCAACAGATCATGACCGTGGTGGCGGTGCTGGTGACGACCGTGGTACTGACTCTAGTGTTGGGATCAATCTGGTCTTTGTTGGGACGACGGCGACAACAATTGAAGCAGGAACAAACTCGGCTGCGGCAGACCGATCGCGATCAGTCGAGGCAAGCTGAGCCAGCCTACCTGGAACCGCCTGCAGCACCACCCGCGATCGCTGTCCCCGAAGACCTCTACGGGTTGTTGGGGTTAGAACGACGGCTGCAAACTGTGCATTTTTTCCGGTGGTTTTTATTTTGGGCGATCGGGTTAATTTGGATTGTGGGTGTCGCCTACAGCCTCAATGCCTTTCCGCAAACGCGCTTCATTGCTCGCAAAATTGTCGCGATTCCGGTGGTGCTACTCCTCACCTGGTTTTTGACCGGGTTTGCCAATCGCCTAACGGATCTACTTA
The DNA here is from genome assembly GCA_027482985.1 of Cyanobacteriota bacterium. GTDB lineage: Bacteria > Cyanobacteriota > Cyanobacteriia > Leptolyngbyales > Leptolyngbyaceae > JSC-12. The sequence continues at coordinate 407 of JAIXVO010000209.1, read as the reverse complement.
CAGATCGCTTCATTCAGAATCGCGAACAAGAACAGTCCCTCACCCCGGCAAACTTGCAACGGATTACGACGATCGCGCAGGTGATCAAAGGGCTAAAAATGGTGGTGCTTTACACCCTTAGCCTGTTCTGGGCATTGCAATGGCTGAATCTGGCTTCCGGTGCTCTGTTGACCTTAGGTGCAGTAGTCGCTTTGGCGGTTTCTTTTGCCGCCCAAAACTTGATTAAAGATATTGTCAATGGCTTCCTGATTTTGGTGGAAGACCAATTTCGGATTGGTGACATGGTGACGATTGGCACTCACTCTGGCATGAATTCGATTAATGGTTTAGTGGAGAGCTTAGATTTGCGTCTGACTCAACTCCGCAGTCCGGCGGGTAACTTAATTTCCATCCCCAACAGCACGATC
>JAIXVO010000405.1 GCA_027482985.1 Cyanobacteriota bacterium | reverse complement strand
GGTCAATGGCAAAACCTGACGGGCTTCGATAACACCATCCGCGCTGTCACGGGCGAAACTGATGAAGCCTTGATTCAGCAAATTGGCGAACGGGCAGTTACGCTTTATAACGACAAATCCCAGGGCTATCAACGGGCCTTGTGGCTGTATGACACGGTTGAAACGGGGTCGGGGTTGTTGGGCACTGCCGCCCTCGCCAACCGGATTGGACAGGATAGCTTCCTCGGTTTTTTGAAGAACATCACCCCCAAACCTGAAAAAGCCCAGAGTATTGACCTCTGTATCAAGCTGGTCACAGAACTGGTGGCTTTTTGCCAAATTAACGGCATTCCCGGCGACAGTATTGGCGATTTTCTCGTGGCTTTAGGCGATTACAGCGGTGAATCCTTGATGCGGATGGCGGCGCTCGTCTCGTTTGATGGCATCATCCCGCTGGGACCAGAGTTTGCCGACAAAGCGTTGTCCATGTTTGATGGCATCAGTCCCCAGGAATTGGAAGGTAACCAAACCTACAAGAGTGTGCAGGAACTCATTCCAGGCGATAATGCCAGGGGTAAAAAAGGGTTTATTGCCCAAAGTTTTGATTCCACCAAGGGCTGGATGAAAAGCTTTGCCTCGGAAAAGAATGTCACTCAGGATGGACTGCTGGGACGCATCAAAGGCATTATTGACTTCACCGATGATAAAGCCGATTATGTCGGTGCCCTGCTGGATATGAACGTCAAATACTACCGTCACACGGGCTTACAAACCCTAGCGCGGCGGTTGATTGAACGAGCGGTCGCCGAGATTTAGAAGCTGAATTGCCGAGTGTAGGGGCACTGCGGTTGGGTGCCCTGACCATCGGAGGGCGACACAAGGCTCACCCCTACGCGACCACGGGTTATGTAGGATTCAGGCTAAATTTGGGCATTGGCACCCGCGCGATCGATCTGCACAATTTTCACTTCAGCCTGGATGCCTGCATCCTTCCAGGTGGCCGCGATCGCCGATCGCACTCGCTCCGCCTGCGATCGTTCTGCCAGTGCCAGCAAGGTCGAACCCGCCCCACTGATCACTAACCCATAAGCTCCCGCCTCTAATGCCGTGGCATGGACTGCTGCATAACCGGGAATCAGCGCCTGTCGGTAGGGCTGATGGATGCGATCGTGGAGGGCGGCGTATAACCAATCTGCATTGCCCGTCTCTAAGCCCCGCAGCAGTAAGCCCAGGTGAGCGGTGTTGAAAATGGCATCGGCACGACTGTAGGTGGCAGGTAACACGCGGCGAGCTTCAGCGGTGGACAACTCAAAGTCGGGAATGGCAACGATCGGGGTGATGCTGTCGTGCCAGGGAATTTCGCAAATCTCCCAGCCGTCTTGCGGATTAGTGGCCGCCAGCCGACAACCGCCGATCAGCGCGGGCACGACATTGTCGGGATGGCCTTCCATCGCGATCGCCAGTTGCATCACCGTCGCCCGCTTCGTCGCAAACCCCGTCAACGCATTCGCGCCCACCAAGCCCCCGACGATCGCCGTCGCCGAACTGCCCAACCCTCGCGCTAAGGGCACCCCCAGCTCAATCTCAATTTTGACCGCCGGAATCGGTTGGCCTAATGCCTGGTAGAACTGGGTAAATGCCTGATACACCAGATTGCTGGCATCCGTCTGGACGCGATCGGCTTCCGGCCCAGTGACGGTCATTTCCAGGGTGCCCAGAGCCGCATCCAGTGGGGTAAACGTGAAGCGATTATGGAGGGAGAGGGCGGCTCCCAAACAATCGAACCCCGCCCCGATGTTGGCAGTGGTGGCTGGCACAGAAATGGTGGCTGGAGAAAAATGAGACATCCGCTGGGTGATTTTGGGAAAACAGGCTTATTATCCCCCATTCCGGCTGCCCCATCACCTCCTCCCAAGCGTTAATGTAAAGGGTGTAATGATGCCTGCTTGGGTAGATCGCGAGGGTTAAACGCATGTCGCTAGAAAAATTGGAGCACCTCAAAACCTTATTTGCTGAAATGGATCAAGCCCTGGTGGCTTATTCTGGCGGCATTGATAGTACCCTGGTGGCAAAAGTGGCGTTTGATGTGCTAGGCGATCGCGCTTTGGCCGTGACCGCTGTCTCGCCCTCCTTGTTACCGGAAGATTTAGAAGAAGCCTGCATTCAAGCCGAAACGATTGGGATTACCCATGAGTTGGTTGAAACGCACGAACTCGATAATCCCAATTACGCGGCGAATCCGGTGAATCGGTGTTATTTCTGCAAAAGCGAATTACACGATACGCTCAAGCCCCTGGCCTGGAAACGCGGTTACGCTTATGTGATCGATGGCGTGAATGCAGATGATTTGAGCGACTACCGACCTGGCATTCAGGCGGCGAAAGAACGGGGAGCCCGATCGCCCTTAGCTGAAGTCGGCATCACCAAGCTGGAAGTCCGGGCGATCGCAAAACAGTTGGGCTTGACCTGTTGGGATAAACCCGCACAGCCCTGCCTCAGTTCCCGGTTTCCTTATGGGGAAGAAATTACGTTTGCCAAATTGCACCGGGTTGGACGGGCCGAAGCCTACTTGCGCAAATTGGGACTCCGCACTCTGCGCGTCCGCTCTGAAGCCGATACTGCCCGGATTGAACTGCCATCTGAGCAAATTAAAGAATTTGTCCTGACGACCGATCTGCCCACCCTGGTCGCTCACTTTCAAACCCTCGGCTTTACTTACATCACGTTGGATTTAGAAGGTTTCCGCAGTGGCAAACTGAATCAAGTCCTGCAATTGACAACGCAGGCTTAGGACTTGATGCGGTTTAATCTAATGTCATGTGTGTAGGGAGTTAGAAGATGAATCTACGGCGAACGCTGGTGATTGCTGCCAATGTCTTTCGAGAAGTGATTCGCGATCGCGTCCTCTACCTGATCTTGTTATTTTTGCTATTCATGCTGGCGGCAGTGCGGTTATTGCCAGAATTATCCGCTATGACTGAAAGCAAAATTATTCGAGATGTGGGGCTGGCAGCCATGTCTCTCTTGGGCTTGGTGGTCACAGTGTTTGTGGGCACAGGTTTAGTCAATAAAGAAATTGAAAAACGCACCGTATTGGTGCTGATGACCAAACCCATCAGCCGAATTGAGTTTATTGTTGGCAAGCATTGGGGGTTGTCAGCTGTGTTGGCCGTGCTGGTCACCGCTATGACCGCAATCTACGTGGCAATTCTCACCGCCAATCAAATCCCCTTTCCACTCCCCAGTATTCTCATCTCCTCCTTCTTTTTGTGGTTGATGCTGTCCTTGATGACGGCAGTTGCCATTCTGTTTGGCGTGTTTACCAGTTCACTGCTGGCGACCCTGCTCACCTTTACCGTGTTTTTGATGGGCAGTGCCAGTGCGAATCTAGTGGCGCTCGGAACCCAAAGCAAAAATCCCACTATTGAAACCATTACTCGCAATTTGTATTTAATCTTGCCGGATCTGTCCCGCCTGGATCTCAAAAATCAAGCCGTATACGGACTGCTGCCTAGCCCCGAACTACTACTACAAAACGCGTTGTATGCCGTGTTGTATATCATCCTGCTGCTAGCGATCGCGACGGTAATCTTTGCACGACGGCAATTTTGAGGTCGGGGAGTCAGGAGGAGCATCATCAATGACAGCAGTGTGGCTCCCAGGGCATAGAATTTGCCAGGCGAGGGGCTTCACCAAATTTTTTATCGCTTGCCTTCTGCCTTCTCCCTCCTGACTTCTCCCTTCTCCCGCGCTCGCCCTCTTCCTCACCGCTTAACAAAGCCATCAGATCAGGCTAACTTTAAGGAGTCATTTGCTGCTGGCGCTATGTCCACTGATCCCAAATCGACTCAAACGGGTCTTCCAGAAGTCCCCAGTGCCTCGAATGGGGCGGCGTTCTCTGAGGTGAAGGCTTTACAGTCGGCGCTGACGGCGGAAGAGATTGCGGCGATTTCGCCAGCTAACGGGCTCAGGCTGAATGAAGCCCGATCGCCCCGCCTGCCCAATCGCCTCGTGAATCCGCCGCCGCCGTCCAGTGCTACGCCGCGGGTGCTGATTTTGCTCCTGGCGATCGCCATTATGGTCGTGGGGATTAGTCTGAATAGCTTCTGGATTGGCATTGCTGGATCGATCGTCGCCCTGGTGATTGCCCTCCAGATTTTGTGGTTCCCGCTGCGGCGCTTACTGCTGGAATTTATTCCTGAACAAGAACGGGCGATTCTCTTCGGCAGTATCTTTGGCGCGATCGCCCTGCTGGGCTTCCTGCAAATTACGGGGGTGTTCCGCCGGATTGGGGCAACCCTGGCAAATTTGGGTTGGGATGCGATCGGGGCGTTAGGGGAAGTGTTGGGGGCGATCGGGCAAATTTTGATTGCCATCCTCGCGGTTTATATTGCCTGGCGACAGTACATCATTTCCCGCGACCTGACGATTCAACAAAACACCATCACCCAACAACAAACGATCGATGCCTACTTTCAGGGCGTGTCTGACTTGATCCTGGATGAAGAAGGGTTGCTAGAAGATTGGCCGCAGGAACGGGCGATCGCGGAAGGTCGGACTGCCGCCATTCTCAGCAGTGTGGATGCCTCCGGGAAAGCCAAAATTATTCGGTTCCTGAGTCGGGCGCGGTTACTGTCCCCCTTGCGGCGAGATTTACGCTTGGGACGGGCGATTCTGGATGGCGCGGGTGGCTATGAAGAAGATCGGCTACACGGCGTGCGGGTGATCGATCTGGGGGTGATGCTAGCGGGAGCCGATTTGTCGGGTACCGATTTACGCTGGACCGATTTGAGTGAGGCGAATCTGATTCGCGCCAACCTCAGCCGCACTGACCTGGTGAAAGCAAATTTTGCCCGTACGGTCTTATGCGATGCCAAACTCTGCGATGCCGATCTGAACGGGACGCGCTTCTTTTATGGCAAGCCCGAAACTGCCAGCCCTCGTAGTCGGGTGCAGCCACCGGACTACCGCACCGGGCAGCATACGGGAGCCGTGGTGGAAGGAGCCGATTTCAGTGACGTGGTGCAGATGTCGGATGACCAGCGCTATTATTGCTGTGCCTGGGGCGGCGCGAAGACTCGCAGCACGATTCCCGGCGGCTGCGAGGGCATTCCCAATAAGTTGGGGCGGTAGGGGAGGGGGGTTGGGGAGGGGAGGTTGGGGGTTGAGTTTGGCTCCCGTGGGGTGGGCATCTTGCCCGCCCAGGTGCAAAACCTGCCCTCCGCTCATGCCTCCGATTGAGACGTGCCAGCGGCGCGCCTCTACGAAAATTCTCCCTCCCATTCCTCCCCCTCCCTCCCATTCCTCCCCCTCCCTCCCATTCCTCCCCCTCCCATTCCTCCCCCTCCCCCATGTCCCCGAAATACTCCCTGATCATCCCCATTTACAACGAAGAAGAGACGATCGCCGAGTTGTATCGGCGCGTCAGGGCGGTGATGGATCGGCTGGATGGGGCAGTTGAGTTAATTTTGGTGAATGATGGCAGTCGCGATCGCTCCCTAGCCTTGATGCGAGGGTTGCATGAGCAGGATGGGCGGGTCTGCTACCTCAGTTTGGCGCGGAATTTTGGGCATCAGGTGGCGGTGACGGCAGGGCTGAATTTTGCGCGGGGGCAGGTGGTGGTGGTGCTGGATGCGGATTTGCAAGACCCGCCGGAACTGATCCCGCAGTTGGTGGAACAGTGGCAGTTGGGGTTTGATGTGGTTTATGCCCAACGGATTCAGCGCAAACGGGAAGGCTGGTTTAAGCGGTTCACGGCCTATGTCTTTTACCGCGTGTTACAGCGGTTGGCGGATGTGGACATTCCTACCGACACGGGCGACTTTTGCCTGATGGATCGGCAGGTGGTGGATGTGTTGAATGCCATCCCCGAACGGAATCGCTACATTCGTGGCCTGCGATCGTGGATCGGGTTTCGGCAAACGGCAGTCCTGTTTGAACGCGACCCCCGGTTTGCGGGCGAGGTGAAGTATACCTTCCGCAAATCCTTTGGGTTAGCCGTCAACGGGCTGGTGTCCTTCTCGACAGTGCCCCTGCGATTGTCTACTTACCTAGGCTTGTTTGCCGCCTGTGCCGCTGTGGTGATGGCATTTATGGTAATCTACTGGCGCTTATTCTTTCCCGGTTCACCCCTGACGGGCTACGCCATCATTGCGGCGGCGGTGTTCTTTCTGGGCGCGGTGCAACTCTTCAGCATTGGCATTCTGGGCGAGTACATTGGGCGGATTTACGACGAGGTGAAAAATCGTCCGCTTTACACCCTGGCGGAAGCGGCTGGTTTTACGGAATTTCCTACCCCGCGATCGCCCCGCACTCCACCGGAACAACTGCGGCGATCGCTGGATCGGTAACGCTGCTGTCCTGCGGTACGCTATAAGCTGACCCTCGTCTGGATGCCTCGATGACGCTACAACGCTACACCCCGCTGAGACCTGGCAAACGTCGCCGGAATCTGTACTTTGAACGCTTGATGGCGATCTTAGCTGCCGTCAACCTGGGCTTGGTGGTGTTTGATTTGACCTATGTGTCGTGGCGCAACTTCTGGCTGCAATCGAATGTCGTGATTCCCGTGATCGACCTCCGGATTCACATTCCCTTGCCCCAGATGGACTGTAAAAATCGGTCAGTGCCCCGCGACCAGCCTGTGGAAATGGTGCGGCAATCGGTGATTACCTGTCTCTACGATCCAGTCAAGGGGATTGAACCCCACCGCGATACGCTGGACTATTTGCGGACGGTGGATCAACTCCAACAACAGGTGGCGCAGCGGGGTTTAGATCAAGGCTTACAATCGGCGGAGGTGCAGGCGACCTTACTGCGACTGCGACGACAAAGTGAAACGATGGTCACTTCCAACCCGTTTGCGGCAGCCAATAAGAGCGGCACTCTGGAACGGATCAAAAATGAGATGCGGAATCACGTCGGTGCGCGGGTGGGCACGCGGGTGGGAGCGACGGAAGCCTTCCGAGTGTTTTGGAGTACGAATGACACGACCCACCCCAACTTTTTGACCCCAGCGACGTTTAATCAAGAACTGGACTGGTTTAATGGCAACATTCGACCGCTGATCGAGACGAACTTCTTCCGCACCATTGGCGAAAACGGGGAGCCGACGAACAATTTCTGGATGATTGATGCCCCGTTTGTGATCCTATTTTTCCTGGAATTTCTAGCGCGGACGTTTTACATTAGTCGCCGCTATCGGAGCCTGACCTGGTTGGATGCGATGGTCTGGCGCTGGTATGACATTCCGCTGTTTACGCCCTTCAGTTTGTTGGTGCCGTCGTTAGCGCTGACGCGGGTTGTTCCCACGCTGTTGCGACTGCATCAGGCCAAGTTGATTGACCTGCATGAAATTAATGCCAGAGCGCGAGAAGGCTTTGTAGCAGCGATCGCGGGCGAAATTACGGAAGTTGTGATTGTGCAAGTCGTGAATCAGGTGCAGGGTGCCATTCAGCGGGGAGAATTGAGTCAATTGCTGGCGCGGACGACGAATCGCAAGTATATCGATATCAACAACGTGAACGAGTTGGAACTGATTACACAGCATCTGACAGAACTGGTGCTCTATCATGTGTTTCCCAAAGTGCAGCCGGATCTCGAAGCCTTACTCCGTCACAGTGTGGAATCGATTTTAAATCAATCGCCCGTTTACCAGGGATTGACCTCCCTGCCGGGAATTGGTGCCGTCCCCGGCCAAATTACCGAACGACTGGTATCCGACCTGACCCAAACGGCGTACAACACCTTAAAAACCTCGATGGAAGATCCTAAAACTACCCAATTAACGTTGCAATTGGTGCGTAATTTTTCCCAAACGATGGTCACCGAAGCCCAACAGAATCAGAATTTGGAGGAAATTCAATCCTTGCTCTCTGATCTCTTGGAGGAGATCAAGATTAATTACATCCGGGGCTTGTGTGAGGAAGACGCGACCTTGATTTTAGATGAAACGCGCCAACTGAAAGAGCGATCGCAGGAGGATTGATCACTCACTCCTAGTTGACTGACAGATCTTTTTTGTAGGTTGGGTTGAACACCGTGAAACCCAACGTCAGCCTTGGTCTTGTTGGGTTACGCTAACGCTAACCCAACCTACGCAAGCATAGCTGGATGAAACGCGCCAACTGAAAGAGCGATCGCAGGAGAATTAACTAATCACTCACACAGCGCAATCCGGCAAAGATTTCTCGCACATGGGGATGATACCAGTTGCGGAAGGTCGATCGCCGCGCCCAGGGGAGCGTGGCCCAACTGCCACCCCGTAACACGCGATGCTGGTTATCAAAATAGGCCTGCGAATAGCCCCGGTAGGGATAGGCAGTGAAGCCGGGGTAGCCATCAAACCAGGTCGTTGTCCATTCCCACACTTGGCCAACCTGCAGCGGTGAGTCTGGCTGCTGTTCTGCCCAACGCATTGCTTTTTCCCATTCCGCTTCGGTCGGCAACCGTTTCCCCACAAAGTTGGCATAGGCCGTCGCTTCAAACCAGTTGATGCCACAGACCGGATCTGATGGGCGATCGCCCGACCAAT
>JAIXVO010000136.1 GCA_027482985.1 Cyanobacteriota bacterium | reverse complement strand
GTCAAGCGCTCAGCGGTGGAGCCGAGCTGACAGGGTGCAGGCGATCCGCATGGGCCTGTGGGAGAATCTCGTTAAAGCAGAACAACAACCGTTTTGCACCTAGGTCGATCGGGGTACTAATACTAACTGGGTATCCGCGTCAGCCTGTGACCACAAATTGCCCATTGCCGTTGGAGCCGCATATGCCTGCCCATATCCTGTTGGTTGAAGATGAAGTGAAACTAGCTCGGTTCATTGAATTGGAACTGAGCAGCGATGGGTATCAGGTGAGTGTGGCGCATGATGGCATGACCGGACTTGCGAGCGCGCGGGAAACCGCCTTTGATCTGGCGATTCTGGATTGGATGCTGCCGGGTTTGACTGGAGTCGAACTGTGTCGGCGCTTGCGATCAACGGGTAATCAACTGCCGATCATTCTGTTAACGGCGCGAGATGAAGTCAGCGATCGCGTACAAGGGTTGGATGCGGGGGCTGATGATTACATGGTAAAGCCGTTTAGTATCGAAGAACTGTTAGCCCGGATTCGCGCCCACTTGCGCCGCACCGCCGACACCGCTGCCGAAATTTTGCGGTTTGCAGACCTCAGCCTGAACCGCCTGACCCGTGAAGTCCATCGCGCCAGTAGAGCGATTGAACTCACAGCCAAAGAGTTTGATTTACTCGAATACTTGATGCATCATCCCCGCCAGGTTTATACGCGGGATCAGATTCTCGAAAAAGTGTGGGGCTATGACTTCATGGGTGACTCCAACATCATCGAAGTCTACATTCGGTACTTACGCTTAAAGTTAGAAGAAAATGGTGAGCAACGACTGATTCACACCGTTCGCGGCGTCGGTTATGCCCTGCGCGAGTAGCCGCGCGATCGCCCGTTAGGCTCAGGATGCTTCACCCCAAACAAAGTCAGGAGCGAACGGCAGTTCACTCCTGATGCGGTCACCAATGCTGGTTTTACTTCACTTCTGTTGGGGCAAACGCCACCACCTTACCAGACTTCACCGCAACCACCACGTCAAAGGTGGAGCAATAGGCAAAGGTGACATTATGGGCTTTGTTGTAGAGGTTAACGACATGACCCGCCCCACCGACTTGAATGCCAATGGGTTCCAAATCACCATAGAAGAAGCGACGGAGTTGATCGCCGCTGCCAATTTGACCCTTATTTTTGGTAATCAACGCAATTTTTTCGGATGCAGTCGGGCCGGCTTGTTTGGTGTCTGCCGCGATCGCGGGGCGGGTGGTGGCGGTCAACAGGGGCAAGCCAGGGCTACCCACTGTCACTAATCCCACCATGGCAACTCCAGTTAACAAAGTGGCTAATTTCATGATTAACTCCGACGAATAAGGATAATGCTGGCCAGTCGCTTCTGGGTTGAACCTGCAGAGGTGATCGGTTCGCAAGTTTCATCATCCGGTATCGTCCTGAACTCTCTCTGAAGGGATCCCTCCAGTTGGCTGAATCTCTGCCTAGCCTAAAATCAGCCTGCGCTCAGCCGTTTCTCAGATTGCGATCGCGGAGTTGGCTAAGTCCGTCCCAGTTGAACCTACACGACTCCCATGTCAGGTGTTGGTAGCGACCTTTGCAACAGTCGTTGGGGACGGGTCGCAGTTTCCACTAAGCGCAGTGCTTCACTGGATTTGGCGAGCGTGATGTTGGGCATTTCCTGCCAGCAGTGGCGACAGAACCAGTGCACCTGATGGCTGCGAACATGGCGGAGCATTTGATTTGAACAACATGGACAGTGGATTAACATAGCAGTTGAAGAGTCAAAAAAGAATTTAAAAAACCAGCACATATGAATCCGGGAACACTTGCCGAGTGCTTCAGTCCAGCCCAGCGGTGGCCAGGTTGCTACAGACTGGAGCGGCGGTTGTGATATCTTGCACTACGCTCAAAACTTGTAAGGGGGAACCAGAAGCGGCTGTGACGATCGCGATTTCTTGCGAGCGCAACCAGTGCCAGGAGCCATCGGCATGGCGCATTCGATATTCAACCCGCAGCAGTTCACCCCGGCGTAACAGGGGCAGGTGTTGGTAATAGTCAGCCACCAGCGAGAGGTCATCCGGGTGAATCAGCAGGGCAAGTCCGAGGGGTTCCATCGCTGCGATCGCTTCGGTGGAATAGCCTAACAGCGCTGCGACGGAGCCGCTTGTCTGCTCCAGACATTGATCTTGCAAGTCATAAATGGCGCTACTGACGGAAAGATCCGCTGGCGGTTCAGTTTGCACCTGCTCCAGCCAATTCAGCCAGCAGTCAGGTGGCGGGCTAACCGGAGCAGCGGGATAGACAAAAGTGGGGTGATTCACCGTAGGATTCCTCAACAATTCGGTCTGATTGCCGCAGTCAGATGACTTTGCGATCGCCATTGGGCGTGGCAGGAGACTGGCTAAACACTAGGGGCACACTCAGCAAGGTGGCGCAATTAACTCCTGCATTACCAGTTTTGACAATAGTTGTAAGGAAAGTGTGAGGAATGAGAAAATAGAGCGAATTAAATCGTTAGACTAGGTTATGTAAATATTCTTTAAAGAAAATTTATCTCTAGCTGGTTGCATTCCATCTCCGGGCTCAGGCGGGTATTGCAGATATATGAAGATTCTGGTGGTAGAAGACGATCGCGGGGTGAGACAAAGTCTGGCATTCTTACTGTCTGGCTACAACTACGCTGTGGATATTGCTGAGGATGGCGAAACAGGGTTACTAATGGTCGATGCTTACGGGTACGACCTGATCTTGCTGGATGTGATCTTGCCGGGCATGAATGGCATTCAGGTGTGTCAGCAACTCCGACAGCAGGGACACCAGACCCCAATTTTGTTGCTCACTGGGCAGGGCGAAGGCCATCAGAAGGCAATTGCCCTCAATGCCGGAGCTGACGATTATGTGGTCAAGCCCTACGATACGGAGGAATTGATCGCACGGGTACAAGCCCTACTCCGCCGGGGTGGTACTACCGATGATCCGATTCTGACTTGGGGGTTGTTAGCCGTTGATCCCAGCCATCGACGGGTGACTTACGGGACGCAATTGCTGACTCTCACCCCTAAAGAGTATGCCATTCTGGAACTCCTTTTGAGGCATCCACAAACCGCCCTCAATGCGCAGGCGATGCTGGATCATGTCTGGACATCGGCGGAATCTCCCGGCGAAGAAGCGGTACGGGTGCATATTAAAGAAATTCGGCAGAAGCTTAAGGCCGTCGATGCCCCGCCGGATTTCATCAAAACGGTCCATCGCGTTGGCTACCGCCTCAATCCCCTCTATTCCTCATTCCTGGCCAGTCAGCAGGAGCAACACCTGACCCCGCAGCAGATTGCCGAGTTAAAGGCGGTCAATGAGGAACTCCGGGTGACGCTGGCGCAATTGCAAGCTACCCAAACCGAGCTGAGTCACAAAAATCAGGAACTGGAACGGGCTTATCAGGCATTAGCGCAAGAACGGCAGGAATTACAAAACACGCAAGATCAATTGGAATGGCGCGTGCAGGTGCGGACGGCAGAATTACTGCGGGTGAATCAGTTCTTGCAGCAGCAGCAAGACCAATGGCAAGCTCTGTTTGAACACGCGCTGGATGCGATCGCCATTACCGATGACCAGGGGCACTACATTGATGTGAATCCCGCTGCCTGTCAATTATTGGGGCGATCCAAGGCGGAGTTAGTTCAATGTACTGTGGCTGATTTTGTCAATGATGCGGGAGATTTGGCTCACCGCTGGCAAGCATTTCTAGAACGAGGCCAACAGTCTGGGGAATGGTGTATTGACCAACCGGATGGCACCCAACGCGCCACGGAATATACCGCGATCGCTAATTTCATTCCCGGTCGGCATCTTTCGATTTTGCGGGATGTGAGCGATCGCAAACAAGTGGAACTGGCACTCCGGGAACGGGAAGCCTTTCTCACCAGTATTTATGAGGGATCTGACCAAGCCATTTTTGTGATTGATGTGGTTGCGCCTCACGTCTTTCGCTATGTGGCTTTCAATTCCAAAGCCGAACAGTACGCGGGCTTAACGCAGTCAGACATTCACGGGAAAACACCCAGCGAAGCCTTTGGTGCTGAAGTCGGGGCGCTGTTTCAGCAAAACTATGAACGGTGTCGGCAAGCCGGGAGCCACATTACCTATGAAGAGGAAGTGGTGTTGACCACCCACACCCTTTGGACACTCACGAACTTGGCTCCTATCCGCAGTGATGAAGGCGAAATTGTGCGGATTGTGGGCACCTGTATCGATATTAGCGATCGTAAACAGGCGGAAGAAGCCTTACGCGCCAGCGAACAACAGTACCATCAAATTCTGGACTCGATCGCTGATATGGTGCTAGTGAAACAAGCCGATTCCCGCATCATTTGGGCTAATCGCGCCTTTCGCGATTACTACGGCATGACCCAAACCGAATTGCAGGGCATGATTGATGCGCCCTTCAATGCTCCAGATTATACCCAACAGTACCTCCGGGATGATGGGTTTGTCTTTTCGACGGGGCAAACCCTAGAAATTCCCGAAGAACCTGTAACCCGACAGGATGGGGTGGTGCGCCTCTTTAGCACCGTGAAAGCCCCGATTTTTGATGCCGCCGGACAGGTGGTGATGCTGGTGGCGGTGTGTCGCGATATTACCGACCAGCAGCAGTTAGAACGAGAACGGCAACAAACGACCGCCGCGCTGCAAAAAAGTGCCGAACAGTTGCGATTGGCGTTGGATTTGAATGCGATCGGCTGTTGGGACTGGCATCTCGATACGGGCGAAGAGTCTTGGGATGCGAACCATTATCGCCTCTTGGGTTATGACCCGAACACAGATGACCCCAGTTATCAGGGGTGGCGCGATCGCGTTCATCCGGACGACATTGAGCGCGTCGAACAGCAACATTTGGATGCCCTAGCCCAACAGTCCGACTACGAATCAGAATTTCGCTTGGTGCTACCCGATGGTACCTTGCGCTGGGTGCTCTCACGAGGGCGTGGGCTCTACAACGAGCAGGGACAGCCAGTGCGGATGGTGGGAGTGCTGTTTGATATGACTGAGCGCAAACAAGCAGAAATCGCGCTGCAACAGCAATACCAGCGAGATCAATTAATTACCAACTTGGCGCAAGATATCCGGCGATCGCTGGATCTAAACGAAGTTCTATCCCGTACCGTCGAACGGGTGCGGGCATTGCTCAACACGGATCGCGTGATCATCTTTCGATTCCGACCGAATTGGGCGGGGGATGTGATTATGGAATCTGTGAGCCCGGAGTGGAATGCCATTCTGTCAACCACGATTGCCGATCCCTGTTTTCGCGATCGCTACATTACCCCCTATCGGCAGGGTCGGGTCAGTGCCATTCCCGATCTCACCCAGGCCGAAGTAGAGCCGTGTTACGTTGAGCTGTTGCAACAGTTCCAAGTTCGAGCGAATCTGGTGGTGCCCATCTTGCAGGGGGAAGACTTGTGGGGGCTGCTGATTGTGCATCATTGTGCTGCACCACGCGAGTGGCATCCGGGCGAAATCGAACTATTGCAACAATTGGCGACTCAGGTTGGCATTGCCATTCAACAGTCAGAATTGTATCAGCGGACTCGGTCAGAACTTTTAAAGCGAGAACAAATTCAATCTGTTCTGGAGGCGAGTGAAGAACGTTTCCGGACTCTCAGTGCGACTGCACCGGTCGGGATTTTCCAAACGAACGCGGATGGCATTTGTTTGTATACCAATACTCGCTGGCAGGAAATGTCGGGCTTGAGTTTTGAAGATTCGCTAGGGCAGGGGTGGCTGGCAGCGGTGCACCCCGACGATCGCGAGATGGTATTGACGGCCTGGACAGCTTATTTAACTGACGGTCAGGAACATCTGCTGGAATTTCGGTTGCTCACGCAGCAGGAGGAAGTTCGCTGGATTAGCGCTAGAGTGGCCACGATGCAATCGAGTACAGGGGAAGTGTTGGGCTATGTGGGTGTGAATGAGGACATCACGGAGCGCAAACTGGCGGAACAAAAAATCCGCGAACAAGCCGCACTGCTGGATATTACGTCGGATGCGATTTTTGTGCGCGATTTGCAGCATCAAATTCTGTATTGGAATCAGGGGGCAGAGCGGCTGTACGGTTGGACAGCGGCAGAGGCGATCGGTCGCCTGGCCTACGACTTGATGCAGAATGAAACCCCTCAGATTGATGCCATTATGCAAATGGTGTGGACTCAGGGTGAATGGCGCGGGGAAATTCACAAACTGACGAAAGCGGGGCTAGAAGTGATGGTGGAAGCTCGCTGGACCTTGGTGCGCAATGACGCGAATCAGCCGAAATTCATATTGTGTGTGGATACGGACATCACTGAAAAGAAACAACTGGAAGCTCAGTTTTATCGAGCGCAACGCTTGGAAAGTTTGGGGACGTTGGCTAGCGGCATTGCCCATGATTTGAATAATGTCCTCACGCCGATTCTCGGCATTGCTCAACTATTACGGCTAAAGCCCCTCAATCTAGATACTCGCTCGCTGGAAATGTTGAAGGTGATGGAGGAGAGTGCGAAACGGGGCGCGAGTATGGTCAAGCAAATTTTGACGTTTACCCGTGGCACCGATGGCGATCGCACGCCGCTCCAGGTAGCACCCATTCTCTGTGAAGTCAGTCGCATTGTGCAGCAAACCTTTCCCCACTCGATCAGGATTCGCGAAATTATTCCCAAGTCACCGCCGCGATTAGTTTCTGCCAATTCGACTCAGATCCATCAGGTGTTGATGAATCTTTGTGTGAATGCCCGCGATGCCATGCCCAACGGCGGTACGCTCACCCTCTCGGTCGAAAACTTTCAAGTTGATGCCGCCTTCGCCCAAAAACAACTGGATGCCCAGGTCGGGCAGTATGTTGTGTTTACAGTGGCCGATACGGGGACTGGCATTCCAGCCGATGTGCGCGATCGCATTTTTGATCCGTTCTTCACCACCAAACCGCCTGGGCAGGGCACTGGGTTAGGGTTGGCCACTGTCCTCGGTATTGTCAAAAACTTTGGTGGGTTTATTCAGGTTGTGAGTGCTGTCGGGCGAGGCACACAGTTTAAGGTGTATCTACCCACTTTGACCGGAACCGCCCTCGAACGGTCTGTGCCTCGTCTTGCAGTCACAGGACAGGGACAATGCGTGTTGATTGTCGATGATGATGCGGCGGTGCAACAGGGCACCCAGGCGTTACTGGAAAATCATGACTACCAGACGATGGTGACGGATGATGGCAATACCGCGATCGCCCTTTATACCCAACAGCAACAAACGATTAGCTGGGTGATTCTGGACATCATGATGCCCAAAATGAGTGGGATTGAGCTGATTCAACGGTTGAAATCGATCAATCCGGCAGTGCGCATTATTGCGATGAGCGGCTTACCTGCAAACCGAGAACCCGCGCTGTTATCTGGTGCCACAGCTTTTCTCGCCAAACCCTACACGCTGGAGATGCTCCTCCACACCTTACAACAGCACCTTTGAGAGCTCAACTTAGGGGTAGGGCGATCGCGAATTCGGTGCCAACTCCCGGCTTGGAGCGGACGGTAATACTGCCCCCCATCCCTTCCACATAGGTTTTGACGATCGCTAATCCTAAGCCATGTCCCCCAGTGGTGCGAGCACGGGCTTCATCGACGCGGTAAAAGCGCTCAAAAATCCGGCTTTGATCGGGCAGGGGAATGCCCACGCCGCGATCGCGAATCTGAATCAGCGCGATTTGATCCGCTGAAGACAAACTCACTTCAATCGGGTGTTCCGGGCTGGAATACTTCACCGCATTATCAATTAAGTTAATCAAGACTTGTCGCAAGCGATCGCGATCAATCAGCACCGAAATTGACTGGGTTGGCTGGAAAATAATCACGCGATGACTGAACTTTTCAGTCATTTCAATCACTTCCTGCACTAAATCATTCAAAGCTACAGACTCTAATCGATATTGCATATAGCCACTATCCGCCCGCGCCAGATCGAGTAAATCCTGAAGTAAGCGGACGGTACGATCGGTTTCGGCTGTGGCAGTTTCTAATGCCTCTTGTTGATAATCATTCAGGTTAGTACTGCGGCGTAACAGACTTTGTAAGTAGCCTAAGACAATGGTCAAAGGTGTGCGTAATTCATGGGAAATATTGCTGACAAACTGACGTTGCTGCTCCCAAGCATCCGACAACCGCAAGAGCATCGTATTAAAAGTCTGGGCTAACTCTTTGACTTCCGTGGGAGCATGACTGAGTTGCAGTTTGGCTTCCCGCAAATCTTCCACCGAAATCGCCCCCGCCATTTGGCTCATGTCCTGCAAAGGGCGCAGCGATCGCCGGATGCGGTACGCGATCGCCAATACCGTCAATCCCATCACCAGCAGACAAACAGCGGCTAACCCTTGAATCGCGGCATGCAATT
>JAIXVO010000005.1 GCA_027482985.1 Cyanobacteriota bacterium | reverse complement strand
TCTTCGGGGAAGATAAAGTTTTCGTGAGGCTGGTCTTGAGGTGCCATCCAAGCGCGGATGCCCTCATTCAGCAGAATGTTCTTGGTGTAGAACGTTTCAAATTCTGGGTCTTCAGCGGCCCGCAGTTCTTGCGACACGAAGTCATACGCCCGCAAGTTCAGCGCCAAACCGACGATGCCCACCGATGCCATCCACAATCCGGTGACGGGCACAAACAACATGAAGAAGTGCAACCACCGTTTGTTGGAGAACGCAATCCCGAAGATTTGCGACCAGAACCGGTTCGCCGTCACCATCGAGTAGGTTTCCTCAGCCTGAGTCGGCGAGAACGCTTTGAAGGTGTTGGACGAATCACCATCTTCAAACAAGGTGTTTTCCACCGTTGCCCCGTGAATCGCACACAGCAACGCCCCACCCAGAATGCCAGCCACGCCCATCATGTGGAACGGGTTGAGGGTGAAGTTATGGAACCCTTGAATGAACAGGATGAACCGGAAGATCCCGGCTACACCCAAGCTCGGTGCAAAGAACCAGGAAGACTGACCCAGGGGGTACATCAGGAAGACGCTGACGAACACCGCGATCGGGCCAGTAAAGGCGATCGCGTTGTATGGCCGAATGCCTACCAACCGCGCCACCTCAATCTGACGCAGGCAGAAGCCAATCAGACCGAATGCACCGTGGAGCGCGACAAACGCCCACAACCCACCGAGTTGGCACCAACGGGTGAAGTCCCCTTGAGCTTCGGGGCCCCATAGGAACAGCAGGGAGTGACCCAGGCTATCCGCAGGCGTAGAAACGGCCACGGTCAAAAAGTTACAGCCTTCCAGGTAGGAAGAGGCCAAACCATGGGTATACCAGGAAGAAACGAAGGTGGTGCCAGTCATCCAACCGCCCACGGCCATGAAGGCGCAGGGGAACAGGAGAAGACCAGACCAACCGATAAAGACGAATCGATCTCGCTTGAGCCAGTCGTCGAGGACGTCAAACCATCCTCGAGTCGGCTGCATACGTCCGACTGCTACGGTCATATCGTAAAACTCCGAATGTTTGAGTATGAGTACTAAAAAGCGCTGCTCTGCATCCGGTGTACTCTGCAATAAGCACAGACCACACCAAAGGAAAAATAGAGTTTACGTTTCTTTACTGTCTACTCATTATAGGGATCACAACTCGAATAATCCATAGGAAATCTTAACTAGAGTGGAATTTTTGTGATTTAAGTTAACAATTGGGGCAAGTACGGCGGATTGCGGCGAGGGAATTGGATAATAAATGGTTGGTAATTGGGAGCAAGGTGATGAGTCAACCAGAGCAAGCCATGAAACGGATTTTTATTTGTGGGTCGGCACTCCAGGGCCAGCCCGACCATGATAGTTTGCAGTTCGTCCGCTTTTTGGGTCAGGCCAAAACTCGTCCCCTCTACCGCTTGCACTCGGCGGGAGAGGGCTGGCATCCGGCGATCTACGAAATTGGCGAAGGTGGGATTGCGATTCCGGGTGAGGTCTACGAACAAACCCAGGAACAGTTTGATGCCCTGTGTGCGAACGAGCCGCCGCATATGTATCCCGCCGATATCGTGCTGGAAAGCGGGGAAGTGTTGACGGCGTTTCTTTACCCCCAAGAACTGATTGAGCAAAATCATCTCCCTGATATCTCGCACTATGGCGGGTGGGCAGCTTACAAGGCGGATCTGGCGCGATCGCTCCCGTAGGTTAAGACAGAGGACAATGAGGACGGAGTAGGGACTTGTCTGTTCGCAGAATATTGGACAGGATGGAGCCAGCTTCAATTGTCTATAATCTTCAGTTCTGAACTATGTCCCGAATCGCGATCGCCCCGCTGCTGCTCATTAGCTGTCTCGTCTATCTGCCTGCGCCTGGAGTTGCAGCTCCCCTGATGATGTCTGATTCTGCGACCCAACCTCAATCTGCACCCACGCCACCCCGCTTTCGGATTCTCCGGGAGGGCAAATTTGGGTTTATGGATCGATCCGGTCAGGTGGTAATTCCGCCCCAGTTTGATCTGGCCTGGGCGTTTGTCGAGGGGCGATCGCAGATTAAAGTCGATGACCAGTACGGCTACATCGATAGCGCTGGCAAAGTCGTGATTCCGCCGAAATTTCGCCTCGCTTTTGCCTTCTCCGATGGGCTGGCGCTGGTGGTGGTCGGAACGCAATACGGCTACGTCGATCCGCAAGGCACGCTGGTCATCCCGCCGCAATTTGAAGAAGCGCTGGCCTTTCGGGAAGGCTTGGCCCCAGTGAAAGTGCAGGGCAAATACGGCTTCATCAACAAAACTGGCAAGTTAGTCATTCCCGCTCAATTTGAGTACGCGATGCAGTTTTCTGGCGGACTGGCTCCCGTCCAGGTGGACGGCAAACGCGGCTATATCGATACAACGGGAAAATTCGTCATCCCGCCCCAACTCGAAGGCGAGTGGTTATCGGGAATGTGGGTTTTTCGAGAAGGGAAGGCTGGTATTCAGGGCGAGGATGAGCGCTGGGGTTATATCGACACCACGGGCAAAACCGTCATTACGCCCCAATTCGATGACATTCGCGAATTTTATGAAGGGTTCGCGGCGATCGAAGTCAATGAAAAATGGGGCTACATCGACAAAACGGGCAAGATCGTAATCAAACCCCAATTCGATCGCGCCGAACGCTTCTCCGAAGGACTCGCAGCCGTGAAACTGGATGACAAGTACGGCTACATCGACACCACCGGGAAAGTGATCATCCCATTCCAATTCCCCTTAGCCCTCACCTTTGCCGATGGGCTGGCGCTGGTTTACACCTCTGAGGGAGTGGCATACAGCGATCGCTCTGGCAAATTTGTCTGGGGTCCGAGCCGTTGAGTTCAAACTGGAATCGGATCAAGGCTCATAGGCTTCACTGCGATGGGCGATCGCCACCACAAATACTTGCATTAATTCATCATCTACAGCGTAGATCACGCGATCATCTCCAATGCGGTAGCGGTAGTAACCGTCATAATCTCCTTTGAGGGCTTTGATATTTGGGTGCGAATGAGGCGTTTGTTCCAACTGCTGCAAACATCGAGCGATTTTCTTCGCTAACGCTTTGTCGGCATTGATGTAAATCTTTTGGGCATCGGGATGGAGCAGAACCTCATACATCGGCGCGAAGCGTTCTCCAATCACGGTACTGAGCTTGAGGCGTTGCTTGCGTTTGCTTGACTCGCTCTAGTAATCCAGGAATTGCCAACAGTTCTTGAGTGGCAGTGTCACTTTCGGCATCCGCGAGGTAAGCTGCAAAGTCAGCCAGCACCTTTAATCGCTCAGGCGACAGTTGCTTGAGTAAGTCGTTCAGGTGCATCTGCAACTGAGTCACAGACTCCAACTCTGTTGCCGACCTATCATCCATTTGAGGATTGCTCATAGTACTCATGAATGGCTGCACAAATTGAGGACTTGGAGTCCATTGTAAGGCTAATAATTGTACGGATGAACCTGTCATCATCACGCAAGACGGTGTGCCTGCGATCGCGGCCCTCAGTTACGACCATCTCACCGCTCTGCTCGAAACACTGGACATTTTGAGCGATCGCGATTTCGTCGAAAAGCTCCGGCAAAGCATCCGCCAGTTTGAGCCAGGCCAAACAATTTCCTGGGACACTGCAACAGCAAAATTGAGTTTATGACTGAGGAGTCAGCGCCCGTTGAGGATGGCCGGACTGCTGCCAGGTTT
>JAIXVO010000268.1 GCA_027482985.1 Cyanobacteriota bacterium | reverse complement strand
GGGTTGTCCTAGGTATAGTTTGCCCCTGAGAGACAGCAAAACCGCTGAATTTTGATGCCATTAACCTACAACCTAGGTATAACCTGAGACGCTCTTTGACTTTTCAAACACCCTCTAAGCCGCTGGCTCTACCTGAATTTCCCTTAGGCGCTGGGCCAAGTACTCCCCTGCGGTAATCGCCGGAAACTGAGGCGATCCCCCCGTGCGCTCCACCAGACTAGCCACAGGCGATAGGTCAACCTCCTGGCGAGGATGCACAAAAAACGGCATTGACAGGCGAGCCTGGTTGCCGCTGCGGGGGTTGACCACTCGGTGAGTCGTGCTTTTAAACAACCCGTTGGTCAGGTTTTGGAGCATATCGCCGGTATCGACCACGATCTGGCCAGGGTTGACCTGAATGGGCAACCACTGGCCCCCCTGGGTGAGAATTTCCAGCCCCGGCGTGGTGGCTTCGCACAGCAGCGTAATTAAATTAATATCCTCGTGGGGGGCGGCCCGCAGGCTACCGGGCAGGGTTCCCGCCCCCAGGGCCGGGTAGTGGGCCAGGCGCAATACCGTGTTGCCCTCCGTGGCCATGGCCACCAACCAGTCTTTGGGCTGACCGAGGTAGATGGCACAGGCTTCGAGCAGAACGTCGGCACAGGCCATTAGCTGTTGGTATAGACGGGTCATGACCGGGCGAAAAAAGGGCACCTCCTGGGGCCAAGCCGCCTCGAGATCAACCAGGCTGTGGCGGTTGACATGCCAAAATTCCTTCGCATCGGGAATGTTGTGGCCCTTGGCCTGCTCACTGCCAAAACTGGAAAATCCGCCCTTGCCTCGCTGCTGGGGCAGGGCATACTGGGCCTTGGCCTCGCTGGGCAGGGCAAAAAACTCGCCGGCCACCTGGTAGGCTCGCCGCACGACTTCCGGTGCCACGGGGTGACATTCGAGAATCAAAAATCCCACCTCTTCGAGGGCCTGGCCTAGGGTTGCGATCGCCCGTTGCTGCACCGCTGGAGCACCCAGCAGGTCGGTATAGGACACCATAGGAATAGCTGACCGGGTCATGACGCTGTCCTTAAGAGGAACGATAGGAGAGGCAAGCAATGGGGGCAGAACATTGGGCAAATCAATGGGTGGCAAGTAATGGATTGGGTGGATTGTAGCAGCCTAGTCAATCGGGGCCAGTGCATTGAAGCTGGTATGGCTGTTTTAGGCTTGACCCAGCGACCCAAGCACTGTTTATAAAGACCCGGCCAGACCTGGCAAAGACTTGGCCATAATGCGATAAGGTTGGCTCAATGGTTTATTCAGCCCCCTTTGCCGCTATTGCTGTGAACAGTTCGTCTGCCCAAAACGTTAGTTCAGTGCTGCATATCGGTGGTCAAGCCGTCGAAGCCAGCGATTTGGTGCCCCTGCTGCGGGCCTACGGCATGCTGCCCGCCCTGATCAAAGAGCTGGTTCTGGATCAGGCGATCGCTACCGTTACCCTGACCCCAGAGGCGGCCGCGGCGGCGGTAGAGCAGTTTTTGCAAGCCAACCAGGCCACCACCCCCGAACAATGTCAGGGCTTTCTGGCCCAGCGGGGGCTTACCCAGGCCGACCTGCCTCACCTGGCGGAACGGGCCCAAAAGATCCAGCAGTACAAGCTCGACACCTGGGGCAACCAGGTCGAGTCTCACTTTCTGGAGCGCAAGGCTAACCTGGATCGGGTGCTCTACTCATTGATTCGCACCAAAGAGGTGGGCCTAGCCCAGGAACTTTACTTTCGCATTCAAGACGACGGCCAGCCCTTTGCCGATTTAGCCCGCCAGTATTCCGAAGGCCAGGAGGCCCAAACCGGTGGACTGATTGGCCCGGTCGAGCTGTCGGTGCCCCACCCCGCCCTGGCCCGCATTCTCTCCATTAGCCAACCGGGACAGCTTTGGCCTCCCACCCGGGTCGGGGAGTGGTTTGTCGTCGTGCAACTGGAGAAGTTTTTTCCAGCCCGCCTGGACGACCCCACCCGTCAACGCCTGCTGGATGAGCTGTTTAACACTTGGCTAATCGAGCGGGTTCAAAGCGTATTACAAGACAATCTAACCCCATCTGAGGAAAGCTAAGCCGGGGGGCAAGCGCTGGGTTAATGGTTTGGAGCTGTCGACGGGCTTGCGTTTTAGTGGGCTTGCGTTTTAATAGGATTGTCCAAATCGCCTGAGGAGGTCATGTATGCCCCGCCTTCGCCTTCGCCGAATACCTGGCCGCGTCCTCGGGGGGCTAGGTGCCTTGATCGCGATCGCCTCGCTCCAGGGCCATCTAGGGGTGGCCTGGGCCGAAACACTGCCCCTAGCCGACCCAACGCCTACCCCGGCTCAAGTCCCTCCTCCTCTGACCAACCGGCCTGGCAGTGCCATTCCCGGGACAGACTTTTCAGAGGCCTATGTCCTGGGGCCAGGCGATCGCATCCGCATTGATATCTTCAATATTCCAGAATTCAGCGGCCCCGAAAACGGCCTCCACGAGGTGCTCCTAGACGGTACCCTGGCCCTGCCCCTGGCGGGCTTTGTTACCGTACAGGGGCTGACCCTGGCGGAAGCCCAAGCAGCTCTCACCACCAGCTACGCCCCGCTCCTGACCCGCCCACCTCGGCTCACTGTTACCCTGGTGTCGGCCCGTCCGGTGCGGGTGGTCGTAGCCGGAGAAGTCAACCGTCCTGGCACCTACACCATCGACTTAGAGACCAGTGAGAGCGGTGGTGGCCGCCAGTGGCCCACCCTCACCCAGGTGATTCAGACCGCTGGCGGTATTACCCAGCAGGCTGACATCCGCGATGTACAAGTGCGGCGACCCCAGAAGCAGGGAGAGGTCATACTCACCACTAGCCTGTGGGATTTGATTCGTAGCGGCGACATTAACCAGGACGTGCGCCTGCGCGACGGCGACACCATTCTTGTGCCCCGAGCAACGGAAATTTCCGCCGAAGAGTCAGTAGCTATTTCCAGCGCCAACTTTTCCCCAGAGGAGATGCTGGTGCAGGTGGTCGGCGAAGTCGTTCGACCCGGCGACGTTACGCTACCGGCCAACGCCACGCTCAACCAGGCCATTCTGGCCGCTGGGGGGTTTGACCGTAGTCGTGCCCATGACTCTACCGTTAAGCTCGTGCGGCTGAACCCTGACGGCACCGTTGATCAGCGCACCATAAAGGTCGATCTGGCCGCCCCAGCCAGCGAATCCACCAACCCCATCCTGCGCCCCAACGATGTCGTCATGGTCGATCGAAATACTTTGGCTACCGCTGGTGACACCCTCGGCGTGGTGCTCAATCCTCTCACCGCCTTGACCGCCATCCTCCGCATTTTTGGGTTTTAGGGCATGGCTCTATCCTCACCGCAGAGGCGGTCGATGTGAGCGCTGCTCCAGGTAAATGAAACGATCAGGGCGGTGGTTTTTATGGCATTTTGAGCTATAACATGATGGACTATCGGGGATCGTCTCTAAAACAGATGTTAGAAAACAAACATGACTGTTCCCTAAAAGTCCATTCTAAAAAAACTGCACAATTCTCCCCATCCACCTGCATATCGGATCTACGGGGAAACGCCATGACTCCGCTGTAGAGTCCGCTAGGACAGTTTTCGTGATGCCACTGTAGTAATCTGCTTTCACCATCTAGAGCACATTCTCAGCCCCTTTGCTTTAGCCTAACGCTGCCCCGAAAATTCATGCCTTCTCCCAACTCCCCCCTCACCAACAGCCCCAGCAGTGCCAGCGGTGGTACTAACGGCAATAGCCGTTTTCAGAATAGTTATATCCCCATCACTGCCCCCCTGGTTCAGACCACCCAGGAAGATGATTTTGACCTCGGCCGATTGGTGAGGTTGTTCAAGCGTCGAGCCGGGGTGTTTTTGGGTGTGGCCGCCCTATCCTTTGGTGGGTTGGCATATCGCTATTTAAAGCAGCCGCCGGTCTACAGCGGCAGTGCCAGCCTGTTGGTAGAACCGGTGACGGCGTCTCCCCCTGTAAGCCTGGGGGAACAGCCCTTCTTCTGGAATTCTGCCCGATCCTCGAACCTTGACTACACCAGCCAAATTCAGGTGCTGCGAGGCCCAACGGTGCTAGAACCCATCGTGGAGAATATTCAACAGCGCTATCCTGAGATCACCTATAACCGATTGCTCGGTCGTCTGAGCATTGTCCAAGACGGTGAGTCTAAGGTGTTGCGCATTAGCTATAGCAATTCTGATCCAGAGATTGCTGCTTTTGTGCTAGGCCAGGTGGTAGAAGGATTTATTGACTACAGTGTGGAAGACCGCCAGGGAGACCTGCGGCGAGGGTTAACCTTTCTCGATCAGCAACTGCAAGAGAAGTGGCAGGAAGTCTCGACGATTGAGGGCAATCTAAGTCAGTTTCAGAAGCAGCACAATCTGGTGGACGTGGGTGCTACCAGCATCAGCGTCACCGAGCGCATGAATCAAATGCTGGCCCAGCAGGAGAATCTGCGTGTACAATTCGCCTCCCAGAAGACCCTTTACGAAAATCTCCGCTACCAGGTGGGCTTTGACCCCGATACCGCTATTCGGGTCGCCAACCTCAACGAATCACCCAACTACCAGACCCTGCTTGGTCAGCTCCGACAGATCGAACAAACCATTGCCACCGAGTCGGCCCGGTTCCAGGTCGATACGCCCATCATTGAAGCCCTAGAAGACCAGAGACAGAAGCTGCTGCCGCTGCTCGATGCCGAGGCCCAGCGCTTGGTGGGAGAAACTGTAGATGCCGACACCCTAGGCTACCAGGGCACAGTCAGCCTGAGCCTGATGCAGCAACTGGTGGATACGGCCAACCAAATGCAGGTCATGCAAACCCAGGATCAGGCCCTCGGTCAGGCGGTGCAGCAACTCCAGGCCGAGATTCAGCGACTGGCAGATTTGTCGCGTTCCTATCAGCAGATTAGTCGAGAGCTGACGGTGGCAGAAGGTAGTCTCAACCAGCTATTGGCCGATCGCCAGAACATGCGGTTACAGATGGCTCAACAGGTATCACCCTGGGAACTGATCTCTCCTCTGAATGAGTCGAGCATTATCCAGGTGAGCAGTTTACCCCGTAACCTGCTGCTCAGCACTGTGGTAAGCCTGCTCCTGGGGGGCAGTGCGGCCCTACTGCGCGATCGCATGGATCAGGCCTTCCACAGCGCCAAGGAATTGGCTGATTTCACCAAGCTGCCCAACTTGGCCATGGTGCCCCACGCTCCCGGCTTAGAAAAACAGCCGCTGCTCATAGCGCCCGACTTGTCTACCACCATGGCCGATGTGCTGACCGAAAAGGAGGAATCGGAAAGTCTCCACACATCCTTCAGCTTTGCTGAGGCCTTTTATGCCCTAGATGCTAATCTGCGCCTGCTCAGCTCCGATGATCCGATCCAGGTGGTAGCCGTCACTTCCTCAGAGCCTGGCGAAGGTAAGTCCACCATCTGCGCCCACTTGGCGATCGCCGCCGCCAACATGGGCCGCCGAGTACTGTTGGTCGATGGCGACCTGCGTAAACCGACCCAGCATATTCTCTTTGGCCTGCCCAACGGTCATGGACTTAGCGATCTGCTAACTCAACAATCGGAACCCTTGGCCGATTGGGTAAACGTGATAGCCGGAAATTCTAGCCTGCACCTGGTCACGGCTGGGGCCCGCCCCCCTTCCCCCGGCCGCCTGCTATCTTCGCGGAAAATGCAACAGATTACTGATCATTTTCGCAGCCGTTATGACCTGATTGTTTTCGATACTCCACCTCTATCCCGCATGATCGATGCGAAGCTCACCGCTGCCAACGTTGACGGGTTATTGTTAGCCGTACGTCTTAAAAAATCCCTGCGCTCTGAGGTTCAGCGTGTACTGCTCGATTTGGGTAATACGTCCCAGGCTCCCCTGCTAGGAGTAGTGGTCAATGGGGTACCCTTGGGCCGTCGTCGAAATGGGTATGAGCAGTATTACAGGTACTACGATCAGCCCCGGGCAGAGGTAGAGCTAAAGAAAAAGGTCTAGGGCGTGGATAAACAGGCGACAAAGAGAATTTGTAGCGCTAGATACAGCTTTTCCGACGACATTTTACCATCGGAGAGTTACAATCGTGAACTCAGTATTTGCCGTCGAGTCTAGGCGAAATAAATCACAGGACTGTAATCCGTATCCAAAAAAATGCGATATGCTTTCTGGTATTAAAAAATCAAAAACTAGGGCTGTGAAGATGGTAAGAGATTGACGTCATGACTCTCCTAACGGCTTCAGGCCCATGCTTTTTAGCCCAAATCAGTGCTCTTGGGCGTTGTCTTCAGAATTAGCCAGGAATAACCTCAAAAAAAGAGATGGACTAGCTATTCAATACCCAGGCTGAGCGTAGTCTGTTTGGGTCTTCTGGTTTCAGCCCATTTATTTTTAGGTTTGGTCATGAGATTTACAGTGTTACAGCACTAGTGAAATATACTGAGTGATGGTTGTCTCAAGTATTCTCTGATGTCATGATTGCCTAGTTGACAACCGCAGGCTAATACAGATGCGTGATCGGTATCAAAAAATGATATGCCATATTCCCACCAGTAAGGACTGAGGAGATCCATGCGTTCAGATCCAGGTGTGCCTCTACAACTCTCGATTTTGACCCAGTTTTTTCCGCCCGACTACGCCCCCACTGGGCAGTTGATGGCAGAGCTAGCCCAAGGGCTAAGTCGTCAGGGGGTAGAAGTGCAGGTTTTTGCAGGGCAGCCCGGCTACGCCTACGATCGCGCCACGGCAGCCTCCCAGGAGGTAGTCAATGGGGTAACTGTGCGCCGTACTCGCACCGTACACTTTTGGCCCCAGCGCATTCGAGGACGAGCCGTGGGCGGAGTTCTCTACTGCCTGCGATCGCTCATCAAACTTCTCCCGGCGGCCCGCCGGGGTGATCTGCTGCTGGTCACCACCGAGCCCCCCTATCTACCCGTATTGGCTTACCTGCTCCACTGCATCTTTAAGCAGCCCTACCTGTGTGTGGTGTACGACCTCTATCCCGAAGTGGCCGTAGCGTTGGGAGTGGTGTCTGCACGCCATCCTGTGGCGCGGCTTTGGCGGCGACTCAACCGACTTACCTGGCGCCATGCCGAGGCGATCGTTGTACTAAGCCACACCATGAAGCCGCACATCGTGGCCCAGTGCCCAGAGGCCGCCGACAACATCACCGTCATCCACAACTGGGCCGATCCTGAAGCCATTTGCCCCCGTCCCAAGGCCGATAACTGGTTTGCCCAAGCCCATGGGCTAGATCAGGTGTTTACTGTGCTCTACTCGGGCAACATGGGCCGCTGTCACGATATCAATACGATTTTGGCAGCGGCGCAAGAGTTGCGCCATGACGCTGTCCGGTTTGTCTTTGTGGGGGCTGGGGCCAAACGTCAGCCCAGCATCGATTGGGTACAGACTGAGGGGTTAACCAACTGCCTGTTTTTGCCCTACCAGCCCAAAGAGGTTCTGCCCTTTTCCCTCACCGCCTGTGACCTCAGCCTGGTCAGCCTGGTTAAGGGTGTAGAAGGGCTGGTGGTTCCGAGTAAGCTGTACGGTAGTCTTGCCGCAGGAAGACCCGTGGCGGCTATCTGTGAACCCCACTCCTACCTGCGATCGCTGCTCCAAGATGGCAAATTTGGCCAAGCCTTCAACAACGGTGATGGGGTCGGCCTCGCGGCCTTTATCCGTCAGCTGATGGCCAACCCAGCTATGGGGCTGCGCATGGGGCAGCAGGGGAGACACTATATGATGCAGAAATTTACCCCTGAACAGTGTGCTCGACAATACTTTGATGTAGTCGATGGCTGTATACCAGTCACCTCGGAGTCCCCCTCCTACGTACATCATCCGTCAACGGTTTCGTCTCGACTATAGGCATTAAATCAGGGTCAACACTTAAGGTTTCCCTAGTTCTGCCCCAACGGATTAAAGCCACGGCCCATTCAATGTAATATTTATTACCTACCTCTAAACCAGCGTGACCCAGCGACAACAGCGAAATCGGAACCGATCAAAGCGGCGAGCCATCTACTGCCCCGTCCACCAGGACTATATGGATAGCGTCAGCCAAAAATACTCCCTTTACGCCAGCGAGCCCGAGCATCTACAGCAGCGAGGGTTCGGCCGCAGGCGTGCCCTCACCGTTATGGCTGGGTATGCGGGGGCCGTGCCCCTAATTGGGGAATGGCTCGAAGCCTTTTGGTGCGATCAGTGCCAAGAAAGCCGCTGGTACCACATCCATAGGATCGAGGGTAATAAATATAGTGTCACCCTCGCCCCAGAGGCCCTCTGGATGCAGGCAAGCGGGGTCATTTTACCAACTGGTAACCCCTCGGTGGGCGAGTTTACCCGTCGCCAGGCTCGGCAGACCCAGTTCCAAGGCATTAAAGACTTTCATCGCATTGGGTGAGATACTGTTGGCGTCACCTATGGCTATTTCCGTCCCAGATAGCGCTAGTGCCACCTCCCAGCAAGGGGTGGCCCACAGTCCTCTTACCCCTGAACTACAGCTGCTCATAACCTGTGCCAGGCTCGAGCTGACCGACCATCAGGTACAGCGACTACGCTATCTCTGTGGTGAGATAGCCGATTGGTCAACCCTAATGCACCTGGCCGATCGACATTTAATCGTTCCCTTGGTCTATCGCCACTTAAAAACCTTAGCCGCCGATGTCGTACCCGAGTCGGCTCTTTCGCCAGCCTATTCTTTCTGCCAGCGCCGTGTCATTGAGATTATGACTATGGTGGCAGAGCAGCAGCGCCTTGTTCAAGCGGTACTACAGCCCCTGGCCATCCCCTACACGCTATTTAAAGGGCCAAGCTTAGCCCTGCGTTATTATGGCGAGTTGGGGCTGCGCCAAGCGCGAGATATCGATATTCTGATTGCCCCTCAGCGGTTATTCGAACTATCTCAAGTATTGCTGGAGAAGGGATATCGCCTAGATTCGGGGCCATTAGCGGAGCGCTATGGTCATGGGTTAGATCTTAAAGACCTTGGTGCTGTCTGTCGGTATCTTAACGTCGTCACCCTCATCTCTCCCAGGGGTGTTAGGTTCGAGTTGCATCGCTTAATTGACAGCAATGGCTATATTTTTCGCAGTCATGATCTTTTAGCCAAGGCCGATAGCTTCACTATCAATCAGGTTAGCTGTCAGGTTTTGCCGACCTCAGCTCTGTTTGTTTACATTTGCTATCACCACTCTCGCCATCAGTGGTCGCGGCTACACTGGCTGGCCGATCTCGATGCTCTTCAGCGTCACCCGAGCTTCGAGCTCGAGGCTGTCAAAGAGTTTGCCTATCAAGTTGGGCTTTGGCCTACGGTAGAGGCTGCTCTTGCGCTTCACCAAGCCTGTAGCCAGCCCGATCCCCAGACGGTTGAGCTTCATAATCCCCAAGCTAGATCGACGCGAGATGCCTGCTTAAAGATGGTTGCGGCCAGCCCAGAGGATGAAGTGGCGCTCATGCAGAATCGTCCCACCCCCGACTTCAATTTTTCTTGGCAAATTCGCTTTAAATATCTATGCTATTTAGCAATCTTCCATGTACATCCAACCTATGCAGACTATGAGGCCTGGCCCTTGCCGCTGGCGTTACACCCAATTTATTATTTGACTCGGCCTGTGCGTGTAGCTTGGCGGCAGTTAACTATTCGAGTCGAAAAACTATTCTGCTAGTCACCCTTATGTACTTTTATAAAACCTACGGCTTGGTCATAGCCTCTGAACTGGTACTGCCAGAGTTAGTAGAAGTATCCAGTACAGATACTCCCGATATCACGATTATCCTGCGATCTGTGCCAGAGAATTTGGCAAGGGCTACCTACTGCGAACGTTTATTTCAAGTGGCGGGAAACATTTGTCATGTGATCGCTGAGGGGGCGGCTCGCTACCGTATAGAGGACGGTCGGCGCATCTTAGTGGATGCAGAGCCGGGAGCCGCCCCTGGGGATGTGCGGTTATATTTATTAGGGTCAGCCTTGGGAGCACTTTTGCACCAGCGGCACTGCTTGCCACTCCATGTCAGCTCGGTTATCACCCCCAGCGGAGTATGGGCGTTTACAGGTGATTCGGGTGCGGGTAAGTCTACCCTGGCCGCGACGTTGCACTATAAATTTGGCTGGCCGCTGCTCAGCGATGATGTCGGGGCCATTTTGCCCGAAAAGTCTGATCAGCTCTTGTTTCATTCAGGGCCACCTCGCTTAAAATTGTGGCAAGATGCCCTAGCGCATTTAGATATTAGCCAAGACGGGCTGCTGCCGGATCTTGTGCGCACCAATAAGTTTCACCTCAAGCTAGACACTGGGTTTGAGCAACGGCCTCAGCCACTGCGGGCGCTGGTGTGGCTAGAGCGAGTCAAGCCTGACGAGGCGGCCAGTATAGCCCCGGTCGAAGGCATTCAGATGCTTCAATATGTCCTGGGGGCCATTTATCGTGATAACTTCGCCAGGCAGCTGAATGATATGCAATATCTATTTCATCAGTGTGGTGATTTAGCTCGACAGGTGCGTATCTACCGCTATCACCGTCCTTGGACACTGGAGCGGTTTGACACTAGCTTGACTCCTCTGATCAACGAAATTCAAAGCTTGGGGAGGGTAGATACCGAAGCTAAATTGAGTTATTTAAGCTGCTAATACGTCGCCAAGGAAGCATTACAAGGCATACATAGTCTATGAATCAATTAGGTACTAGTTATTCACTGTCGAGCTATGGGGACATGATTCGCGATCGGGGGCGCATGGAGCCCTACGTAGCGGCCCTTAAAAAAGCTATTCAACCAGGATGCACAGTTCTCGATATTGGGGCAGGCACAGGGGTTTTTTCGCTGCTGGCCTGTCAAATGGGGGCGGCCAAAGTTATTGCAGTAGAGGCCAATCCAGCCATTCGAATCGTGCGGGAAATTGCGGCGGCTAACGGCTATGCAGATAAGATTACCTGCTTTGAAGGGTTCTCTACCGATCTGGCGTTAGACCAGTTCGCCGACGTGATTGTGTCGGATCTGCGGGGGGCTTTGCCACTGTTTCACATGCATTTGCCCAGCATCATGGATGCGCGCGATCGCCTACTGGCACCGGGAGGCATTATGATACCCCAGCGAGATTTTCTCTGGGCAGCCCCCCTAGATTCACCCGGAGCCTATCAGCGACTTGAGCATCC
>JAIXVO010000387.1 GCA_027482985.1 Cyanobacteriota bacterium | reverse complement strand
GTGCGTAAATCAGGGTTCTCGAATTTCATCGATCGCACGAATCAAATTCTGTCGCCTTTCACAGGGCTAATCAATTTGTTTAGAATTTTCTAAGCCCAAGACTTGATATAGCCATCCGAAATGGTTTGTGAAATGAGAGGGCTTTGTCAAAAAGGATACCTACAGAATCTTTTCTACAATTCAGATAGGATCGCTATCGTAATCTCGTTCTTCAATGCGTTGGATACTGGTAGCATCGAATTCAAATGCCTGAATCAAAAGATAGAAATACCAATTAATGTCCACTGTTCACAGATTCAATTCAGTATCTTGAAATTAAGTTCCAGGAGTAGTTCCATCGATCATTCTAGTGCTATCAACCTAGCATCATAAGACCTGATACACGCTTCACGCTGCCAGCATCAACAGTACCGAGTTAATCTGTCAATACCGCTGGTGAAGAACTTGGCGGCTCACGATAGTGAGGGGTAGCGATCGCTAACTTGGTCAGCACAAGCATCTGTTTAGTAAAAATTGATCATCAGTATCTGGAATTAGAATAATTAGGAAAATTATTTTTTGTAAGTTTAGTCGTATTTGAAAAGGTGTGGAAAGTCGTATGGGTTTATACTCAGAAATCAAATGAAGAGTTGATGAAGGATACGTAGAATGAAGGTTTCAGTCAGTAGAATTAACAGATAATTATATTGAACTAATCAGGTCGCCTACCAGCCTATCTCTTGAATCCTTCAACTCAGGATTTGACTCAAGTGATAGAAGTTATTAACAAGCTCAATCCCCGCCTCAAAAACTTGTTAAGTCTCACCCCAAAAGAGCTGGTAACTGGTGATGAAAATCGCACTTGTGCATGACTATTTAACCCAAAAAGGTGGCGCAGAGCGAGTTTTTGAATTGCTCTGTAAACACTTCCCCAATGCCGATATTTTCACCTCTTTGTATGATCCCGATCGCACCATTGAATTGGGCGATCGCCTGGTGAAAACGACCGTATTGCAAGGCATTCCTGGTGCCACCAAGTATTTTCGGCTGATGGCTCCGTTTTACTATCCCGCCTTTCGCGCCCTCGACTTACAGGATTATGACCTGATCATTAGTAGCAGCACGAGTTTTGCCAAAGCGGTGAGAAAGCGAGCCGATGCCACTCACGTTTGTTTTTGCCATAACGTCACCCGCTTTCTCTGGGACACCCAAACCTACCTGCGGGAGTACAGCGACTTCCAAAATTTCTACCCCTTCATTGAGAAGATCTTTCAGGCGATGCGCAAGGTAGACCTGAAATATGCCCAGGAACCTGACCTCTATATCGCCAACTCCACCACGGTCGCTCGCCGCATTCGAGAGATTTATGGCAAGCAGGCGATCGTGATTAATTACCCGATCGATGTCAACCGCTTCACCTTTTCAGCCCAGAAAGAGGAATATTACCTGGCCTCGGCGCGCATGATCAGCTACAAGCGGTTGGATGTGATTGTGGAAGCGTTTAACTGGCTGGGCTGGCAACTTTATGTGATGGGGGATGGCCCAGAACGGGAGCGGTTAGAAGCCCAGGCGTTGGGCAATGTGAAATTTTTGGGCCATGTCAGCGATCGCGATCGTACCGACTTCATGGCAAATGCGAAATCGGTCGTGGTGGCAGCCTTAGAAGATTATGGGCTGGTGCCAGTGGAAGCCAATGCTAGCGGAACGCCGGTGATTTCTTATGGGGCTGGCGGGGTGTTGGATACCCAAATTCCCGGCGAAACGGGTGTCTTCTTTAAGCGCCAAACGCCCGAATCCTTACAAAGCGCATTACTGGAAGCAACCCAAATTAATTGGGATTACCAACGGATTCGAGATCATGCCGTCAACCAGTTTTCGGAAGCAGCCTTTTTTGGCAAAGTCGATCGCGTTTTAGCTCAATTCGGTCAAGCTGCCTGATTCCGTGTTGCGGAAGTGTCCGGCGCACTCGCCAAGGCCGGGAAGTTTATTGATTAGTCCCTCATGCGTAAAGGTGCAGATTCATGCAAGCGACTCCCTCCAGTTCGATCCTCATGCCCGAAAGTGAAGCTGGCTATGGACAACTCCTGGCTGTCCTGATGCGGCGGCGGTTTTGGGTCTTGGGGGGATTGATGACCGCGATCGTGATCGCGGCCCTCTACACCCTGCGCCAAGAGCCGACTTACTTCAGCTCCATGCAGTTGCTCGTAGAACCCAACTATCAAGGGAAATCGGAGGGCGTGCGATCTCTCGGAGATGAATTTTCGGATACAAATAATGTGCAAATTGATACAGCAACGCAAATCAGTTTGATGCAGAGTTCGGCGTTAGTTCGACGAGCCATGGCGATTTTACAGCGTCAATATCCAGAATTTAATCCTGATAATCCCGGACAGGTGCTGGCCTTTAAGCAAACACTCAAAGTGGGACAGGTGAGTGCAGGCGAGAAAAAATCGCAAGAGAGTGCCACTAAAATCTTTCAGATCACTTACATCAGTAATGATCCGGTCAAAACGCGGGATATTTTAGATGCACTGAAAACAGTTTATTTGGACTATAACCGGGAGCAACAACAGCAACGGTTAGCCAGAGGCTTATCATTTGTGAATCAACAACTACCCAAAATTCAAAGTAAGTTACGCGAAGCCGAATCGGAATTAGAATCATTTCGGATTAGTCAGGAAGTGATCGATCCGGCCAGTCAGGCGCAAATTCAGGCGGAGATGCTGAGTCGTGTGCGGCAGGAACAGCAAAATAATCTCATGCAACTGCGGGAGTTACGCAGCCGCTATACGGCATTACAACGACAATTGGCAATGTCCCCGGATGAGGCGATCGCGACAGCGCGGTTGAGTCAGTCGGGACGCTATCAGCAGTTGTTAGCCGAAATTCAAAAAACAGATTTACAGCTCGTGCAACAACGAGTCCGGTTTAAGGATGGAACGCCGTTTGTCCAACAGTTAAATAACCAACGTCAGCGGCAACTGGGATTGGTGCAAACTGAGGTGCGCCGAGTGTTAGGTGCGGATGCGGGGTTAGTGGGTCGGAGTGGCGAAGGACTGCTGGCGGCAGGGCAGTTGGGCGGCTTAGATCTGGGCATTGTGAATCAGTTTGTGGAAAATCAAGTGAACCTGCAAGCGGCAGAAAGTCGGGCGTTGAGTTTAGCCAGTTATGAGCAACAACTCCGCCAGGAATTACAGCGCTACCCTCAGCTACTGGCTCGGTACGGGCGCTTACAGCCGGAAGTGGATCTCACCCGCGACACCTTAAAACAACTGTTGAAGGCACAGCAGGACATTGGTTTAGAAATTGCCCGCGGTGGGTTTGAATGGCAGGTGGTGGAAGCGCCCCTACTGGGTGGGCAAACGGGACCAGACTGGCGGCGGAATTTGTTGTTGGGGGCGGTGGCCGGATTATTCCTGGGTGGGTTAGCGGCCTTTGCGCGGGATGCGATGGATGATGCGGTGCGGAGTTCCGATGAGTTGAAGAAGCAGGTGCCAGTGCCGTTGCTGGGGATGGTGCCGGTGTTAGTCAGCGAGGTGGAAGAGGATGCGCCGCTGTTAAATTTGCCGTTTAACCGGACGCGATCGCTGACTGCGGAAACGAATAAAGTCTTGCAATGGCAACCCTTCCGCGAATCGCTGGATTTGTTGTATCAAAACGTGCAGCTTTTGAGCCTGAACTCCCCCTTACGCTCTTTAGTCGTCACCTCGGCGCTGGCGGGCGAAGGGAAATCCACCTTAATTCTAGGGCTGGCGATTAGTGCGGCGCGGTTACATCAACGGGTATTACTGATTGATGCCGATTTGCGTCGGCCCAGTCTCCACAAGTTATTAAATTTGCCCAACGATCAGGGGCTATCGTCCTTACTGACCAGCCACACTGCTTTGCCCCAAAAACTCCATCCAGCGCCTTCGGAACTGCGCAGTAATATTTCGGTACTGACGGCTGGTCCCACGCCCACCGATCCAGCCAAGTTGCTCAGTTCCCACCGCATGCGAGAGATGATTGCCACATTTGAGCAATCCTATGATCTGATTTTGCTGGATGCGCCGCCGGTGTTGGGCATGGTGGATGCAATGGTGTTGGGTACCCATGCTAGCGGCGTGTTGATGGTGGGGCGAATCGATCGCGTCACTCGCTCTGAACTCACCCAGGCCACCACCATGTTGAAAAATCTGAATATTGTGGGGGTGGTGGCGAACGGTGTGCCCCGACCTAAACGCAGTAACCCAGCACCACGGATCTAAGAAACAGCAATCTATCTTTGTGCATTGCTTTCACATTCGACTCAATCAACCGTCCCCGTTCATTGGTAAGTCCTATGATGGTTCAACCTTCATCCTTCGCCCTCTCGGTTCACCCCACTGCTAACCCTTTAGTGGAACCAACATCACCAGCACTGACCGCTGACTACAAGTTAACCTGGCGGCAGCGCAAGTTGATTGTGAGCGATACGGCAGATGATCATCACGCGATTTTGCTGCCGTTTCGACACCCGAACTGGTTAGTGAGTTGTTTGGCGCGATCGCCCGTGACTTTAATCAAACTCGATTTAGACCTGGGTGAGACTCGCCTCAAAGCTTGGGCTGATGCCTGTGCTCAGGCGCAAAAACCGGCCTATTTACGCTTGCGACAACATCCTCATCCCCCCGCGCAACGGTACCCCCGCCGCTGGTGGCTCAAACGCGGATTAGATTGGCTGGCGGCGGCTGTCCTGCTGATTCTGCTGAGTCCACTGTTATTGGTGTTGGTCGGCTTAATTCAAGTGTTTTCGCCAGGGCCGATTCTGTTTAAGCAGTGGCGGGTAGGAGCACGGGGTAAGTTATTCCAAATCATCAAGTTTCGGACGATGGTGGTGGGGGCTGAGCGGCTTCATCATCGAGTGATGCACCAGCAGGCGGGGTTACACAAGTTAACGGATGATCCACGCATCACACCATTGGGACGCTGGATGCGGAAGTATAGTTTGGATGAGTTACCGCAGTTGGTGAATGTGTTGCGGGGCGACATGAGTTTGGTGGGGCCGCGTCCCTGGGCGTTGTATGATGCGGTGCGGATTCGGCCCGAGTTGCAGCCGCGATTAAATGCGTTACCGGGCATTACGGGCGCATGGCAAGTGGAGTCGCGATCGCACCTGCGCGATTTAAATCTGGTTAACCAATGCGATTTGGACTATTTACACCAGTGGTCGTTACGCCGAGATTTGCTGTTATTGCTGCGCACGATTCCCAAAGTACTCACGGGATTTGGCGCGTATTGAAGGGGGCGATCGCGGCTTCAGCTCTGTGGCACAATAGAGACACCCTGGCTTGGCATTAAGGCATCATGACTGAAACCGGGTTTGTTCCACAGGCGCTGATTTACCCCGAAGCTGACGGTCAACCCATTGCCGAAAGTGATGCGACTCGCGATTACTTGCTCTACAGCGTGGAAGTGCTGCGGCTATTTTTTCAGAGTCGGCGCAATATCTACGTCTCTGGCAATTTATTGATCTATTACGAAGAAGGCAATCCGCAGGCGGTTCTTTCCCCGGATGTGTTTGTCATTTTTGGGGTGAATCACCGTAAGCGCCGCAGTTACAAAGCGTGGCAGGAAGGGGGTAAGTTGCCCTCTTTTGTGTTGGAAATTACCTCAATGACGACTCGCCGCCAGGATGAGGTGGAAAAACCTCAGATCTACGCCAGTTTGGGCGTGCAGGAGTATTTTCAATATGATCCGACGGCGGATTACCTGCAACCTCAGCTCAAGGGCTTTCATCTGGTGGATGGGGTTTATCAAGCTCTGCCGTTGGGGTCTACAAGCGATCTCATTGAGTTTATCCATAGCCGCGTGCTGGGGTTAGATTTGCAATTACAGGCACCTGTGCCAGCTTTAGGCGTACTGCCGTTGCCGAAGGAACTGCGCTTTTTTGATCCGCAAACAGGGCTGAAGTTGTTAACGCGGGAAGAGGTGGAACAAGCCCGCGAGCAAGCCGAGCAGGAACGAGACCTGGCCCAACAGGAACGAGACCTGGCCCAACAGGAACGCGATTTAGCCCAACAGGAACGCGATCGCGCACAGCAACGGGCAGAGCAGTTGGCGGCGAAGTTGCGCGAGTTGGGCATTGACCCAGAACAGTTGCGTTGAGGTGGGGTTTCGGCTGCGCCCAATCCCCAAGGCGGCGATCGCGGGTTTGAGTCCAGGCCCAGTTGCCCAAACAGCGAACGACCTCCCTAACATCCCCAATGGGGGTTAAGGAGGTCATTCACTTGATCGCTTCAGAGGCCGTTTGAACCGGTTTACTGTGAGTGGTGAATCATTTCGATCCCCCTCAATCCCCCTGCAAAAGGGGGACTTCCAGCCTCTTCCCCCCTTTTGAAGGGGGGCTAGGGGGGATCGCGGCGGATCACAACGCCCAATCAGCATCTTTTCAAACCAGACAGTCGCCCGTCAGTTTACGCATCAGCAGAGGTTTCCACCTCGCCTTTACGCTTTCGCCAGGCCGCGACACCCATCCCAATCAGACCCGGCAGCAACGCTGGGGTGGGAATGACATTGTAGTAAACAGAAGCATGAGAAAGCCCAGGCCCAGGATTACCACCACCATTTTGAATCCCTAGCGTATTCCAATCAATGCCCGTTGCACTGGTCAACGTACCAGCTTTGATGTAATAGATGCTGTAGCTCGGCCCACCTTTTAAGCT
>JAIXVO010000079.1 GCA_027482985.1 Cyanobacteriota bacterium | reverse complement strand
CCATCCACGCCGATTTGTTGGAGAAATTGCGGACGGTGGTTTTGCAGCAGGGTTTGAAAGGTGGATTGACCCAGTTGGGCGGCGAGGATGGTCAAAATACCGGCGGGTTGTCGCCATTGGTCGGACTGAATTTGATGCAGCAGGTACATGCCCAGACAGCCTGCTAAGACGGCTGTTTCTGACTCGCCCGCCCCGTAGTAGGCTTCGGCCAGGTAGGCACAGCTCATGCCCTGCAAATACAGATCCCCGATCGCCTGGGCAATCTGCAAGCCTTGTTTCAAACTGGCGATCGCGGCTTCATATTGCTGGAGTGCCACCTGCGCCAACCCTAAACTGTAAGCACACAACGCCTGACTGGGGCGATCGCCCTCCTGCTCCGACAGTTGCAACCCTCGTTGCAGGTATTCCAGCAGGCGTTCGTATTGGTCGCTGTCCAGATCGGCGGATTCACGGGCTTGAAAGACTTCGCTACAGCCTAACGTTGCCAGCGCATTGGCTTCTCCCAGGCGATCGCCCACCTGTCGTGCCAAAATCAGTGCCCGTTGACTGTCGCTAATCGCAGCGGCATAGTCCTTCTGCACCATGAACGTGCGGCTGAGATGGTTAAGATTGGCAATTTCACAGGGGCGATCGCTGGCATCTCGCGCAATTTCGAGTGCCCATTGGTGCAGTTGAATCGCTTGCGGGTATTGTCCTAGCGCCCGTTGCGAATAGCCCAATAGCGTAATGATGCGGGCTTTGCTTTGGGTGTTGGGCACTTGCCGCAGAGGGCGATCGAGGTAGTCTAACGTGACTCGCAACGACTCGCCGGAGAGGGCGGCAAAGAGTCCACCATAGAGCGGAAAATAGGTTTGTTGGGCAAATTGGTAGAGCGACTGGAGGGCAACCTGGAAACAGCCTTCTGCCAGGGTGGTTTGGCCCAGTTCGCTAAACCGTTGGGAGAGTTGACTCCAGACGACAGTAAAGGTGAGGTACGTGGCGATCGATAAACGTTTGCCAGCAGAGCGATCGTAGGGCTGCTTATCGAGCCAACTGACTAAACCCAGTTGCAACCGTTGCAGCACGACTGCCAGAGCAATCCACGTTGGTAACGGCATCGGGGCTGGAATGCCCGCCGCAGTGATGGACTGATGTTCCGCCAAATCCCGAAACACCTGCTGCAGTTCATTCCGACTCACGGACTTGGCCCAGGCAGACCAGGGTCCCGTTTGTTCTGAAGGGGTACCAAAGCCGATCGCCTGCGATCGCTCAAACATCCAACTCACGACATTGCCTTCAAGCTCCTGCCAGGACTGAAGACCTTGCAATAACCCAGTTGCCATGTCAGTGAGTAGGGCTGGTGTGGGAGCCTCGGCAGCAACCTGTTGCAAGCGTTGCGCCAGTTGGTGAATTTGTTCACGGGTGAGGACTTGGGGCTGGTTGGGGTCGATCGCCGTCAAGAGTTGCGCCAACTGTTGATCGGGGTCAGCCGTGGCGATCGCCTGCACGATGCCCGCCAGTGCTGCACTTGTTTGATTTTGCTGCTGCCACCGTTGCCACTCCCCTTGAATGGTCTTCAAGGCACGCTGTTGCCGGGTCGCCTTCGCCTGTTTCAATTCATCAGCACTTTGAAGTTGACCCGCCACCGCATCCAGTTGGGCTTGCAGACAGCGCTCAAACAGTTCTCCAGTGCCAGGTTCGATGTCTGCCTGGAGCATTTGATAGACCTGCTCCTTGGAGCGAATTTTGCCCTGAAGAGTGGCGGTGATGATGCGATCGATCAGGTCTGAGTAACGGTCTTGCATAGGGGCGTGGCAGCTTTACCGTTTCAGGGTAACAAAAGCTGTGGATCATGGACGCAGTTCTCTCAAATGGCAGACGGCTGACGCAACCCCTGTGCCTAAGCTGGACATAACCAAACTGTGAAAATGGGAGCAAGCGCATGGCAAACGTGGTGGCGTGGATACGGAGTGGGTGGCGGCGATCGCTGATTCTGATGGTGTTTTTGGTTGGATTTAGCAGTTTGCCCTTGCCAGCGGCAGCAGAACCAACCCCCTTAACCCCGTCCGCCGTTCGCTATCAGCTGGAACACGCCAAATCGGTGGAGGCCGCTGGACAGCAAATTCAACAACAGTCCCAAGATTACAAATCCGAATTAGCCAAAAGTCCTACCCCGATCCCCAATGCTGCGAAGAATGCGCAACGGAAAACGAAGGGCTTATTCCAATTGTTCAATCGGCGAGTGCAGGAAACGATTCAGCCACAGTAGTGGGTACAGGTTGGGGCAAGGTGATTTGGAAGCAAGTCTCACCCTCGGCGCTGACAACGGCGATCGCCCCCTGTAAGCGTTCAACCAATTTTTTCACCAGCGCCAGCCCCAACCCAGTGCCACCATGCTTCCACGGATCATGATTGGGCACCCGGTAGAAT
Source organism: Cyanobacteriota bacterium (assembly GCA_027482985.1). Classification (GTDB taxonomy): domain Bacteria; phylum Cyanobacteriota; class Cyanobacteriia; order Leptolyngbyales; family Leptolyngbyaceae; genus JSC-12. Next base: position 2,260 of record JAIXVO010000079.1, on the reverse strand, counting down.
TTATCGAACACATGCGAGAGTTCTCGCTCAGGAATTTCGACCCCTGTATTGCGCACGCTGATTTGGAGCAGCGACGGTTCGCCAGTCGCGGTGAGCATCGCCTGGGCGGAGATGGCGATCGCACACCCTGCTGGCGTGTACTTACAGGCATTCTGGAGCAGTTCGGTGAGAATGCGTTCCAGGTATTGCAAATCGGTGTTGATGGGCAGCAAGTCGGCAGGAACATCGACTTGGAAGCTTTGCTGCTGCGATCGTATTTTGTCCTCAAACGGTTCGGCGATCGCGGGAATCCAATCCTGTAGCCGCACCTCAGTCCACAGCAGCGGATCGGTTTCCGCATCTAAACGAGATAAGTCCAGCAAGTCGTTAATCAAGCTAATTTCTCGCCGACATTCATGATTCAAGATTTGAAAATATTGCGCGGCACGGTGCGGAGTGGTCGACTCGGCCAGTTCCGGCGGTAGCACGCCACTGTCTTGCAGGATAATTTCCAACATTTGAGCCGCCATTTTGATGTTTGACATCGGAGTGCGGAGTTCGTGCGACACCGTATTCAGGAAATCATCTTTCAACTGGTTTAACCGCTCCAGTTCTTGCACCTGGGCTTGCGCGGCTTGATAGAGTCGCGATTGGCGCAGGGCGATCGCGCATTGGTTTGCCACTTGCTGCACCAGCCGCATCTCTAAATCGTTAAACTGCTCATCTGGCTCCTTAAACAGCCACAAATTCCCAATCACCTGTTGATTGTCTAAAAGGGGACAAGCAAACAGACAAAAGTTGGTTGCCGTGGTACGAACCGGATCAGGACTGGTTAAACAGGTGTAAACCGGGATGCCCTGCAGCAGTTGGAGGTGAATATGCGACTCTGCCGTAATCAGAAAACAGGCACCTTTGGCGGGAGCAACAGAGCGGGTACTTTCATGGGTGATGGTGCAGGTCGTGTGATCGGCTGAGTAGATGCCCGCATCACAGCAAGCCACGCCTAAAACGAAGGCCAACTCCTGCACCGCCGACTGCAAAATTTGTTTTTCATCCAGACTATCCCGCACGCGGTCAGTCATCCGCTTCAGCAAAGATTCAAACAGGAGTGCCTGTTGCAGTTCTGCCGTCCGTTCTTCGACCTGTTGTTCTAAGCGGATATTGAACTGTTGAACTTGCTGAAATAAATGCGATTGGTGAATCGCAATACTGACCTGATCCGCGATCGCCCTTAACAGGTCGCTTTCCCACGGTTGCCAGTGCCGCGCTTGATCGCATTGATGCGCCACCAATAGCCCCCACAGGGCGTGCTGATGCAAAATGGCAACTGTCAGCTGGGCTTTGGCATTCTGGCCTAATAAGTAGCCCAGAGGACAGTCCGCTGGCTTGAGCGACATCGTACTGTCAGAGCTTTGCACCTCACGTTGACACGATTCCTGACGGCAATCCGAGCGGCAACTGGTGACATAGGTTTCGGCCATCAGCGAGGGATAGCCTAATTTCAGAGCTTCGGTTTCAACGGTGCCAGTGCCATTACCGTAGATGCGGTAAATTAAGACGCGATCGCAGCCCAACACGGCTAACACCTCTTGGACTGTCGTCGTCAGGATCGTTTGCAGATTTAAGCTTTGCCGAATGTGTTGGGTAATGGTGGCGAGGAGGCGATCGCGTTCAGCCTGTTGCCGAATATCTTGCTCGATGCGCTTCCGTTCCGTCACATCCCAAATGTAACCATGCCAAAGGACACTTCCATCGGGCAGGCGTTCTGGTCGAGCGTGCCCTTCGAGCCACCGAGTACCCCGTTCCGGCAACACCACCCGATACTCGTCATGCCAGAGTTCCAGCGTTGCGTAGGATTGTTGAATAGAGGCCATGACGCGGGTCATATCTGCCGAGTGCAGAATGGCAAAGATGGGATCGGCGGACAGCCGCACCTGATCAGGTGTCACGCCGTAAATAGCAGACATCGCCTCGCTGGCATAGGGAAAACAGCAATGTCCATCCGGAAAGTACTGAAATTGATAAATTACACCTGGAATTTGTTCCGATAGCTTCCGGATCATCTCATCTCGCCACCGCAACGCTTCTTCTGCCCGGTAGCGATCGCTAATGTCCTGCACGATCGTAAAAAACCCCAGAAATTGCCCCTGCTCGTCAATAATGGGCGTGTTATGCCATTCGCAGGTAATAATTCTGCCATCTTTGGTGATGTTCTCATTGATCCCGTGGGCGTTCAAATCGCCCTGCTGCATCCGCTGTTGCAAGGCTTCCACATAGGGCT
>JAIXVO010000333.1 GCA_027482985.1 Cyanobacteriota bacterium | reverse complement strand
TCGTCAACGCTGCCAGCAAATCGCCCGTTTGCTGACTTTGATCCAACTGACAATCGCCCACCCGTTCAATCACTGGGGCGAGGATGGAGTCGTTCTGTTTGAGGGTTGCGATCGCACTCGCATAATCCGGCATTAATCCCATTCGCCGAACTCCAAAATGGGGCGATTCATCGATAAAGTAACGGTGTCATCGATTAAGTTGGCGAACACTAATTCACTGACGCGACGACTGCGCCAGTACTGGCTGTGATCATTGATCAGACCGAGCGCCATCGTCACATCGCCCAAACTTTTTTTGAGAAAGTTGCGTTCGCCCAAATAATGATCTCGGAAAAACAAAGTGTCATCTTCGACATCGAACGTCGATCGCAGCGGGTAAGCAAACACATCCGACGCATGAATCACATTGATCCAGCGTAAGGGCGTGCCCTGATACCGACTGGCAAATTGCTTCAGGGCGTGCGGTTCTACCTTGACCAGATCCTTAAAGATCAGGAGTGGACAGCCCAGGGTGGTAATACTCCGGAGCTTCACCTTGCGCCCCTCACTGGCAGAACCCAAGCCTTTGATCGCACTGCGGATGTAGGATGCCGGATCAGTGGCACTGTAGTCCTCGGCAAACAAAATATCCCACAGAATCACGCCGCTGAGGGAATGGACGACAATGTGCAGGTCTTCTTCGAAGGGATTATCCGTCAAAAAGTTGAGAAACTGAAGCGCGATCGTCCGCCGAATGTCCTTGCCACTTTGCGTATTCAAGTATTTAAAAATATCGTTGAAAAACCCGCTGATTAGCTGTTCGCGCCGCTGCCGATAGTGAAACACATCGTCCACATCCACCGTCGGATGATCCCACTTAAAGGCTTCCAGGTCTTGCTGCACAAAATCCCAAATCTCATTCGTACTGCCCAACGTATCGCCCCAATAACTAGAGTAGAACTCTGGTACGGGCTGACCGTTAGCGGTAAACGCCTCAATCAAGCGCGTCCGCAAGGGGTCGGCATATTCCGGTCGGCGGACAGAAGCACCATGAAGAAACCAGACAAGCATAGGGCAAATTCGGTGTGAGCGCTCAGTCGAACGCAGGTGGGGGCAAAGGGCAACGGTTAAAACTCAAGTTCGGCGAAGAGTTCGGAGAGGGCGAGGGCGAAGCCGGGCACCACCGTTTCCCCGTCCAGCGTATCGGTGAAGCGCAACAGGCGATTGGGACTGGGGCTGTGATAGACCAGAACGTATTGCTCATCGGGATGAATCACCCATACCAGGCGGGTTTCATTCGCAAAATATTCCACAATTTTGGTGTGAATTTCTTCGACGGTATTGTTGGGTGAAAGAATTTCTACTGCTAAATCTGGTGCGCCCTGGAAATAGCCTTGGGGCAACCGTTTCATCCCTTGCAATCGGGCTTTGGCAATGAAAGAGACATCGGGCGATCGCCGATTACCTGTTTTCAAGGTGAACGCCGTACTGGAATCGCAAATCACGCCGAGTTTGTTTGCTCGGACATACAATGACAAACTGCCGCCCAAAAAGCTGCCAAGTTCGCCATGCTCCATCCCAGAATTGCCCATCTCAATCAGTTCTCCATCGACGATCTCATAGCGTCCATCAGGGGGTAACGCCATGAATTCTTCATCTGTCCAAATTTTGGGTGCTGTGGCGATCATCATGGTGGCTTTACTTCCCGACAATCTTAAGTGGATTGTCTCTCGTTCATTATACGACTTGAAGCTGGCGGCAATGGTGCGATCGCCCGCAGTACCGCTACGGCTAACGGGTCATCACCTGCCAGCATTGTTTGGCAATCATCCAATCTTCCTGCGTATTGATTACCAGCACCCGGATGGTCGATTCAGGGGTGGCGATGTCCATATCGGCAGGGCGATCGCGATTCTTATCCAAATCAAGCTTTAATCCTAAAAACTCGAAGGCTTGGCAGGCGAGTTCGCGGACGATGGGCGAATTTTCACCCACACCAGCGGTAAACACCAGGGCATCCAACCCCTGGAGGCTGGCGAGCATGGAGCCGATCAGCGATCGCAACCGATGGATGTAGAGATCAAAGGCGAGTTGGGCGCGATCGTTGCCAGCGGCGATCGCTTCCATGACCAGGCGCAGATCACCACTTACGCCGGAAATGCCCAACAAGCCAGCGGCTTTATTCAACAAACTATCGAGCTGGTCGGGGGTGTAGCCCTGTTGGCGGAGGAGGTAAATCAAAATACTGGGGTCGATGCTACCGGAACGGGTGCCCATCATCAGCCCATCCAACGGCGTAAAGCCCATGGTGGTATCAATACTTTGCCTGTTCTTAATCGCAGCCAGAGATGCCCCATTGCCCAAATGACAGGTAATCAATCGGAGGTCTGCCAAATCGCGACCCAACAACTGGGCCGCACGTTCAGCACAGTATTGATGACTGGTGCCATGAAAGCCATAGCGCCGAATCCCATCGGCTAACCAATCGTAATTGCCGGGATAGGTATAAGCGGCAGGCGGCAGGGTGGCATGAAACGCGGTGTCAAAGACGGCAACTTGCGGGATGTCCTGACCAAAAATTGTTTCAACGGTGTCAATGCCTTCTAAGTTAATCGGGTTATGAATTGGGGCAAAGGTCGCGAGCTGGGCGATCGCCGCCTTCACGTCCGGCGTAATTCGGCAACTCGCCTGATGTTTCTCCCCGCCATGCACCACCCGATGCCCCACCACATCAATGTCGCCAGGAGTTTGGATCACCTGGGTTGCTCCCTGCCACAACGTCGCCAGCAGATGTGCCGTCACTTCACTGCGAGACTGGGAGGCGATCGCTTCCTTCAACACGTGCCCATTCGCTTTGACCTTAATCTCCGCCGTCCCCGCGTGCGCTGTCCAGTCGATGCTACCTTCCCATAACGGATGCGGCGGGCGATCGGGAATGCCCTCGGTCAAATCGTATAAACAACTTTTTTGGCTACTGGATCCGGCGTTTAAGACGAGGATTTTCATAGGGAAGGCAGAGGGCAAGCGGCAGGGGGCAGACGGGCAGGGGCAGTATGTCGGCAGATGAGTCGATACACTCAAAAGGTTTGAGCGATCGCCAAATCGCTCCCAAAGCTTACTGCATTCTGCCGAAATGCACTGTATGAGAGTTAACGTTGCCTCACTTTTTCCTGCCATTCATGCCAGTTTTTTAGCGTGCCGCTCCTTGCTGCGATCGCAATTTCATTCGGTTTGACACCAAAAATCTTTCTGATTGCGGAAATCTTGATGGTATAGCGTCGCTCTTAATGCAGAGGGCACTCAACAATGATTCTGTTAGGTTAGATCAACTGTCATACTGGATCTTAATTAATTCCCTACAATGGCTAAAAAGAAATCTAAAAAAGGTAAAAAGCAAGCAGAATCTCAACCGCAAGAGCATGGATTGAATCTGTTTGGGCATCAAATTGGAAAATTAGGAACTACTTTCCTGAGTACATTAATTGCTGAAGTGGTAGCAGTTACACTTGATCGTCTCCTGAAAACGACCAGCTCAGCTGCTGCCAACACTTCGGGGAATCAGTCGGACTCCCCCGATCGCACCTCGCTCGCTCAGGTTTTAACCAACCTGCCAGCTGATTTGAAAACGGTAAAAGATGCGATTCAACAACCGCTGACGGACGCGATCGCAACGACTAAATCAGTTGCTCAAGATCTGCCCACAGAAGTCAATCAGGGGATTGATTTGGTGCAGTCGCAAGTCGGGGAGGCGATCGCCCAACCCGCCACTCGCGCTAAACAGAAGGGCGTGGTGATGATGGGAGAACTCGTCGATACGGCGAAAACGGTTGTCCATGCCCTCAGCTCAAAGGATACGGATCAACCCGCCAAGAAAAAGAAGAAAAAGAAGTAATACCCACTGAAATCGCGATCGCAATTGAATTCAGCCTCTCATCCCAACACGCAACCACTCCGGGCAGGCAACTTCAGGGTTAACTGCCCCTCGGTTGACCATTCCAACTCATGCCTGCCAAAGCAATGTTGTTGCGGTTGAGTTTTCAGTCCTGCTTGCCCCGGATTGCAGGTGAACTGAATCGGCTCTGTACCCACATTCACGGCGATGATTAACTCATCGTCGCCGAGGGTTCGCGCAAACGCATAGACTGATCCATCGGCATACAACACGCGGTAATCACCTGTGCGTAAGGCGGCACGGGCATGGCGGAGGTCAATCAACAACCGATGGTAAGCAAAAATTTCCACGTCCCATTGTGTTTCTAAGGGGAAGCCGCGCCGCGAGTCGGGGTCGAGTTTGCCGGGTAAGCCGACTTCATCGCCGTAGTAAACGCTGGGCGCACCGGGAAAGGTCAACAGTAGCAGGGTAGCAAGTTCCACACTGGCGCGATCGCCCCCGGCAATACTCAGCAGGCGGGCAGTATCGTGACTCGCCAGCAAATTTAATTGCGTCAGTTGAATTTCCCACGGGTAGAGCGCCAGCAGGTCTTGAATTTGTTGGGCGTACTCGGTTGCGGTAATAGGGGGATAGGGGTCGTAGGAACGGTCTTGAACCTGGGACAGATCAACGCGATCGCCCGCTGTGAAGGCGATCGTGGGAGCCGCAAAAAGGTAATTCATCACGCCATCAAACTGGTCGCCCTGCAACCATTCCCGCGAGTCGCGCCACACTTCACCGACGATGTAAGCTTCGGGATTAATCGCCTTTACCCGTTGCCGAAATTCGGCCCAAAAGCCGGGAGTTTTAATCTCAAACGGCACATCCAACCGCCAGCCATCAATCCCGAAGCGAATCCAATATTCGGCAATCTCCATCAGGTATTCCCGTACTTCTGGATTGTCGTGAT
>JAIXVO010000141.1 GCA_027482985.1 Cyanobacteriota bacterium | reverse complement strand
GAAACCGGCATCACCGGAGGCGGTGCCGAGATTTCGGGTAACTTTACCGCCCAGTCGGCCCGTGATTTAGAAATTCAGCTGCGGGGTGGCGCCCTTCCCCTGCCCGTGGAGGTAGTCGAAAACCGTACCGTGGGGCCGAGCCTAGGCCGCGACAGCATTCAGCGCAGTCTCTATGCCGGCATCGCCGGGCTGATACTGGTGATGATTTTCATGGCCATATACTACCGATTGCCGGGAGTGTTGGCCGATATTTCCCTGGTGATCTATGCCCTGTTGACCTGGGCGGCCTTTAACCTGCTGGGGGTCACCCTCACCCTGCCGGGGATTGCCGGGTTTATTCTGAGCATCGGCATGGCAGTCGATGCTAACGTTCTGATTTTCGAGCGCACTCGGGAAGAACTGCAGGCCGAAAAAACCCTCTACCGATCCGTGGAATCTGGCTTTTTCCGGGCCTTTTCAAGCATTTTGGACGGCAACGTTACTACCCTGATTTCTTGCGTGGCGCTGTTTTACTTCGGGGCTGGGTTAGTTAAAGGGTTTGCTCTGACCCTGGGCCTGGGCGTCATTATCAGTATGTTCACGGCCTTAACCTGTACCCGAACCTTTATGTTCTTAGCGATTAGCCTGCCCCAATTCCGCAAGCCTAGCCTGTTTTGCCCTGGCCTAAAAACCGTTCGCCCTTAGGAGTGCCCATGAAGCTCAATATTATTCAGCAGCGCGGACTGTGGTGGGCAATCTCTGGGGCTTTGGTGCTGGTTAGCCTGGTGGCGATGGCCATTTCGTGGCAGCAGTTGGGGGCACCCCTCAAACCTGGTCTAGACTTTGCCGGTGGCACAAGGCTTCAGCTCACCCGAGCCTGCACCATTACCGCCACCTGTACAGAAGGCTTTGACCTCGCTGAAGTGCGCCAGGTGCTTGCCCAGCAGGAGATCGAATCTAGCAGCCTGCAAACCCTGGGGGATGACAAGCAAGTGTTGTCTATTCGCACCCGCGATCTGTCGGTAGATGAGCGCACCGAGCTGCAAACGGCCCTCGATGAAGCCATCGGCCCCTTCGACCCCGACTCTACCCAGATTGATACGGTTGGGCCGGTGGTGGGCAAACAGCTCCTAGTTGGCGGCTTGCTGGCTCTACTGGTGTCCTTTGCTGGCATTGTCATCTACATGAGCCTGCGCTTTAAGCTTGACTACGCCCTGCTAGCTATTTTGGCGCTAGCTCACGATGTCATTATCACCGCTGGATTATTTGCCATTTTGGGTCTGGTGTTGGGGGTTGAAGTCGACAGCCTGTTTATTGTGTCGCTGCTAACTATTGTGGGCTTCTCAGTCAATGACACGGTGGTGATCTACGATCGCGTGCGTGAGAACATGAAGCTCAACCCTGGTAGCCACATCAACGACATTGTCGACAGCGCCGTTAACCAAACTCTGGCCCGCTCGATCAATACAACCCTGACGGTGCTGCTGCCTCTAGCCGCGATCGTCATCTTTGGCGGCCAAACCCTGAAGTATTTTGCTCTGGCGCTGATTGTAGGCTTTGTTTCCGGGGCTTACTCCAGTATATTTATCGCCAGTTCTCTGCTGGCCCTGTGGCGAGAGCGCACCGGCCAAGCCTACGACGCGAATGCTGCGGCAGCGGATCCTAGCTCCCAACCTGAGACCTTTAGCTAAAGGAACCGGCTATGGGTGACCCCACCTCCACCCCGACCTTAGAACAGCTTCGGGCGATTATTTTGCGCCGCTGGTGGGTGATTACCGCGCTGCTGTGGCCGACCGTGGGTGGCCTTAGCCTATGGGCCCTGCGCCTAGAAATTGCCCAACTGCGCCAGTACTTTACCTGGGCTACCCTACGCTATGGCCTCGCCTACCACCGCATGGCCGCTGTGGGGTTGGGGCTATGCGTGGGGCTGACGGTGGCCCTACTGGTGGCGGAAAGTCGCTATATTCTCTTTGGTCTAGCCGGGGCCGAACGCCAGCGGCTGCAAAGACTGGCCGATCGCATTGCCGCCCAGGGAACCACTCACCCCCTGTGGCACCGTCTCCACCGAGACGAGCCTGGCCCCTAGATTGCACCTGTGCCCTACAAAAAAGCATTACCAAAGCCCCATCTGGTGAGGTATTAATAAGCGTCATGGTCGAGGCAGGCTCGCCTTGGCCGGGGTTGGAGGTTTGCCCATTTTAGTCGACCGGACGACGGCCATCCTGGAAGTCAAATTGATTTGCAATCTAATTGAACTTGAAGCCTAGTTGAAGTTGACGCAAATTGTAGTGACATTGCCGCCAAAATGTAATTTCATAAAGCAAGGGCAGTAAACGCTTGCTTTCGGGCTGGCCAACGATATACCTCTGGCTTACGTCATCTGACCCAACCTCTAGTTCCCCTTTGTTCCATCTCAGCAGAAGGCAACGGTATTTTAATGACACTACAGATAGAAGGCATTGCACCCCACGGCGGTACCCTGATCAACCGCCTGGCCACCGCCGAAAAAGAAGCTCTATTTTTAGACAAGGCCGATGCGCTCCCGCGGGTCAGCCTCGATGAGCGGGCGTTTTCTGACCTGGTCCTGATTGCCCTTGGTGGCTTTAACCCCCTGGATGGGTTTATGAAAAAGGCTGACTACGACACCGTAGGGACGGATATGCGCCTAGCCAACGGGCTACCCTGGGCCATCCCGGTGACCCTATCGGTAAGCGAAGACATCGCGGCCCCCCTGCAGGAAGGTACCCTGGTGCGCCTAGATGACCCCACCGGGCGCTGTGTGGGCGTGCTGTAACTCGAAGAGAAATACACCTACGACAAAGCCCACGAGGCGATTAACGTCTATCGCACGGACGAAGAGGCGCACCCCGGTGTGAAGGTGGTCTATGAGCAGGG
>JAIXVO010000502.1 GCA_027482985.1 Cyanobacteriota bacterium | reverse complement strand
GTTCGCTCAGGCGATCGCCTAGTTTCTGGACAAACTGCTGCCGCTCATTAACAAAGCCCATCCATATTAGTGGATGGGCTGTCTTCTGAGATCTGGTTGCCCCGTCGCTCTAGACTGGCTCTGCCGCCATCGGCTTAAGCTACAACTAAGCCAACTTGGCGCAGAATGAAAGTGAGAATGGAGTAAACAATGCTGAGGGCGATCGCGCCCAAAATGGCGCTGCCAATGCCCCAGCGGAGCCGGAAACCTTCAATCAACCAGGCAGCGAGGCCAAACACGATGATGCTGCCAATTAAAGGCACAATGCCCAGACTTAACCAGGCTGTGGCCGTCCGCAATCCGGCGGGAAACAAATGCCAGATCCCCGAAAATGCCCCAATAATGGCACCCCCCAATAGCGCCGGCATCGGGCTTTCAATTTCTACACCCAATGGCAACTTGGAAATAATGAGCAGACTCACGGCCATAACCACAACTGTAATCAAAAAAGCAATCATGATGCTAAGCTCCAAAAACTGAGGAACGACTGAATTAAACCCAATGCAGCCAGTGAATGACAAGTCAATCATTCACCTTCACTTGCCTAATACTAATGCCTGCTCAATTTTCTTAATCGCACTTGCTTCTTCACTGCTCGTGCGTTCGCCACCCAGCTTGCCCAAAAATCCACCTTCCTTCACGGCATCTGCGACTTTCTGCGCTAAAGTCAAGATCCATTGCCGAAACTCTTGAGCCTGCACCAAGGTGACCTTAGATGCCAAAACAGTGGATACTTGTTGAAGATGCTCGATGGATTTTGTCCGTCCTTCGCTGGCATCCTTCAAGCTCTCAATTTCACCTAAATACTGAAACAACTTCTTCAGGATTAATTCTTCGCCTTGAATGGTTTCTCCCGCATCGGCTTCCTTCAAATCAGCCAACAATGCGTTCACCAAATCGCTAGAAGTCCCCTGTTGCTGCTCGCTTACTAGGAGTTGGATCGCCATGCGTGTTTCTTTGAGAAAGGAAACTGGATCGGATTTATCGGCGAGGGTGACAATCTGAATTGCTTTCATCGGGGCTTGCCTTAGCAGCACCCATTCGCTGGCGGTAAAATACTGTTGGCTCATTGACTTATCCTCGCAGGCAGATCACCAATTGATCGTTGACACTTCATTCCATCAGACCGAATGAATTCATCTAGACATTACCACGGCAAAAGTAAGAAACTGATAAGACGATTGGGTTGCCCACACCCTAGCCGCAGGGGTATCGGGGCCGGGTGCGATCGCGCCCCCATGAGCAAACAGACCCGGTAAGAGGCTGCAACAAAAACTGCCGATTCCATCACAACTGGAATCGGCAGAAAGTTTAGAGGTCGTTGCGAACGTTGAATTCGCTCTTATATAGATAAGAAATAAAGATAAGAAACTTATAAGGTTTCTGCTGTTTCTTTCTGCCTGATCGGTCTGGTTTACTAAAGTCACTTGTTGTCTGACTTCACCCTATGCCGTTTGCCTCCCGCCGTTCGCACCCGCCCCAACGCCCCACCTTCATGGGTCTTTGTGTGGCTCTATACTTAGTAGCTTTTACTCTGGGTGTGGTGCCGCCCATGATGCCGATGATTGTACGCGAATTCGACTCTAGTATGGGCTACATTCAAAGCATTTTAGTCTTGTCTTCCCTGGTCGCTGCCGCTTGCACTCCCACCACCGAAAACCTGAGCGCTGTTGTTGGGCGCAAGCGGGTGTTAGTGGGGGGGCTCATCCTGTATGCCGTGGGTTTACTGGTCACGGCTTTAGCCCCAACGATGGGTGGGTTTGCGATCGGCTATGTGCTGTTGCTGGGGGTGGCCGCCAGCCCGTTAATCAATTCCTCGTGGGCGTTGATGGCCGATTTATATGATGATGAGGCCGAGCGTAAAGCAGGTGCGGTGATGGTTTTGTGTTCTATTGCCGGGGGGCTGTCTGGCGGCTTATCCGCAGGCTGGATTGCCGATACCTGGAGTTGGCGATTGGTGTTTGGCTTTCCCTTGCTGTTGTTGCCTGTGATTTACTTTCTGACGCGATCGCTCTCGGCGCAAGCACCCATCCTGGCCCCGCCGATCGATTGGGTGGGGGGCCTGTTTTCGCTGTTGGGGTTAGGCTGCACGTTGTTGGGTGTCAGTTTGGCGGGAGAGTATGGGTGGTGGCAACCTAAACAGGTGTTTGCGTTCGCGGGGCTGGTGCTGCCACCGTTCTCGCTCTCGATTGTGCCAGTCTTAATTGCGGCGGGGCTGGTGTTTTTGGGTTTGTTTTATTTCTGGCAGCGGCGGGCGGCGCGGCAGGGATTACCTTCGTTGTTCCGGGCTGGCGTGTTGCGCCGTAAGGTCTTTGTATTGGGAGCCTCCATTGCCATTTTGCATAGTATCGTGGCGGCGGGGATGCAGTTTAACCTATTTCAATTTATTCCGGCGATTCTCCAGCTCAATGGCCTGCAAACCGCTTTAGCCGTGTTTCCCTACACATTAGCGACGATGGCCGCGTTTTTCACGGCAACGTTTAATCACCGGCTGCAAGCGATCGCGCCCCGTGATTTGATCCAGTCGGGGTTGGTGCTGGTGTGTGTGGGGCTATTCGGTCTGCGTCAGGCGATCGCCCCCACGATGCTGACCTTTCAGTTCATTCCAGGGTTGGTGCTGATGGGGATCGGCGCTGGCTTATTTTTTTCCTGCATTGCGCGGGTTACCTTTTCCGTTGCCAAACCAGAAGAAAAAGCTGAAGCCAGTGGTGTCTATAACCCGCTGCAAAATGTTGGGAACTCTTTGGGGCGAGGCATTTTTGGAACCATGCTGGTTACAGTGATTTCTGCCAACATTGTGAGTCAAGTGGCAGATGGCATGGGCAAAAGCCTCACCCCGGTGGCTCGGCAAGCCGCTGTCAACCAGTTGCAACGGGTGATTCAAACCTTCAGTGCGGAGGATCGGCAAGCATTTTTCCAGGACTTGCCGCCTGCCGTTTCCACCGAGTTGCGGACTGTG
>JAIXVO010000409.1 GCA_027482985.1 Cyanobacteriota bacterium | reverse complement strand
GTTCCCCGTCAGGAGAGCCGTATTGGCAATGCTGAAAATGTTATCCACACCATTTTGTTGTTGCGTCACGCCCATTGCCCAGGCAAACACGACCCGTTCCGAGGCGGCAATCATGGCAGCCGCCAGTTCCAGTTCTGCTTGAGGAATCCCGCTGGCCGTCGCGATCGCCCCCCAATCCGTTTGCCGCGCATACTCCACCACCGCTTCCCACCCCTCGGTGTAGGACTGGAGATAGTCCTGCTGAACTTTCTGAGACTCCAGCAACGCTTTTTGCAGCCCCACAAATACCGCCACATCGCTGCCGGGAATCGGCTGTAAGTAGAGCGACGAGATGTCCGAGCCGCGCAACAACGACTTGAGGGGATAGGCGGGCGAGGCAAATTTAACCAACCCCACCTCGATCGCGGGATTAATCACAATCACTTTGCCGCCCCGTTCCCGCAATTGAATCAACTCATTCATCAAACGGGGATGGTTCGCAGGTGCATTGGAGCCAATCAGCACCACACAATCCGCCTGCTTCAAGCCCTCCAGACTGACCATCGAAGTGCCGGAGCCAAACATTTCTTTGAGGCCGACGGTGGAAGCCGAGTGGCAAAGATCGGAGCAATCCGCCAGATTATTCGACCCCAACGCCCGTAACATCAATTGCAACAGATAGGCTGCTTCATTGGACGATCGCCCGGAACTATAGGATGCCACCTGTTCCGGCGGTTGTTGAAATGCAGTGGTGGCAATCTTGTAAACTTCTGCCCAGGAAATCCGCTCGAAGTGGGTTTGGCCCGCGCGATGGATGACGGGATAACTCCAGCGACCCAGGCGATCGCACCCCTGGGAGGTGAGTTGCTGTAACTCCGCAAGACTGGATTGCTCAAAAAATTGCGGCGCTAACCCCGGTAGCAGTTCTGCCGCGATCGCTTCCACACTTTTGGCACAACGCTGCAATACTTCCCCATCTTCATTCACAAACCCGCCCTTCTGTCCACCCGTTCCCCAGGCACAAGAGAGACAAGCACTTTTATGGGTCAAGGCTTGCCAAATTTGCGGACCCTGGGGTGACAACGTTTTTTCTGCCCAGTATTGAATGACGGGCATCCCACCGCCAACGGACGGGGTATTGTCGGACAGTTCAGGATGAGCGGACGGGGATTCAGTCATGGATGATGCGACGAATGAGTGTGAATGGAACTGATCTTAAAGCCAAGATCCCGGCAGCGGTAGGTTTTAGCGATTACTAGAGGTAATGAGTCGGATGCGATCGGGCAATGGCAGATCGTTAGGGGAGTGGTTGCCAGGTGCCATGAAAGCCAATCGGGACAATGTGGGGCAAGGCTAACCGACACACTGGTTCAGCCGAGAGGCGATCGCTGGCACAGATCCATACCTCACTCCGTTGATTCTGACTGTTATAGACCACGGTCAAAATCCAGCCTTGGTCAGGTTGCTGGGCATCCGGGGCGTAAATGGGTTCCGTCGGATAATAACCATCGCCCCAATTGGATTCGGTCAAGGTGCCCGTATCATGGTCGAAACAGGCGATCGCGTCGAACAACTCGGTATGGGCATTCGTGGTGAGGCGATGCAGGGAGAGGTAGGTATGGCGAAACGGTTGGCCCACATCTTGCGGACGGCTGACCGGGAACTCACAACTGCGATCGCACACTGCCTGCATCGCGATCACCCGTCCCACAGTGGGATCGAGGCGGAGCAACCAGAGGGTCGATTCGGCCGGGGTGTGAGTTTGCCCCAAAGCCACTTCTTTCAACCGTTGATTCGTTTGAAAATCGGGATACCGACTAATTTCCAGGTGAATCGAACCATCCGACAACTCACACCCATTGCCAAAATGCCACTGATACCAGGCATCTGTCGTGGTGCGGCTGACCAATTGCAACGACTCGCGATCGATGACTAAAATCTCAGTCCCTAACCCCGGTTGCCATTGCATTGCCTCACTAAAGCTGGTCAGTCGCGCCAGCACGGGCAAGACTTGAATCCGGACTGGCGGAATACAAAAGACGAGATATCGCCCCGCGATCGCGAAATCATGCAGCAGGGGGACACCTCGCAGGGGGATGCGCTGAGTCTGTTGCAGGGAGCCCGTGCGATCGCACCGATACAGATTCAGCCAGGTTTTCGCCCCAATGCTCAGCCCAAAGTTATAAATGTCGCCCGTATGGGGGTCACGTTTGGGATGGGCGGAAAAAGGTCGATTTTGTAAGCCACCCAAATCATCCAGACCGATGGTGTCCAGTGTGTTCAAATCCAGGGCGTAGGGCATCCCCCCTTCCCACAGCGCCAGTAGTTTATCTGGCAAGGCCAGCACGGACGTATTGGCCACATGCTTAACCGCTTTATTGAAGCGCGTCCACCAGGCTCCCGGTGCCTGCATCCCATAGCCCGCCAACACGTAGTGTCCGGCTTGTTCTTCCTGTTGCCAGCCCGCCGTTTGCACATAGCGATAGCGGCCCTGCGCCTGCCCGTCCTTGAACTGCACCCCTAAAATCCCCCCATCCCCATCAAACCAGTGCCCCACAGTTTGCCCCTGGCGTGTCAGACGGGCGGGACCATTGCGGTACAGCCGCCCTCGCAAGCTGGACGGAATGGCACCAGACAGCACGTTCAAGCGGGTCGAAGGAAATTCCTGGGCTGGAGTCAAAATGCCATCTTGCCAGGCGGGCGTTTGCACAGGTTTCTGAGTCGTAATCATGAGAACAGTTGGAATGGCTACTGACAGTATTACGTGTGATCGCCCATCCGAGATCAACTGCGATCGCCTATCGTCACTCACCAGCAGCGATCACCCCGGTACGATTGCGGTGGATACTGTAAAGTTCCAGTAAACTTAAAACCGCCAGATCGGTGAGGATTCTGAACATTTTGCAAGAGTTTGTGAATTCAGTGGTTTCCGCAGGTCAGACCCCGCACAATACATACATCACAACTTTCATCCCTACTAGCTAATTCTGGTGAGTGTCCGATGGCTATGAACGAATCAACTGTCTCTTCCCTGCTGGAAGACCTGAGAGCTACCGACGAAACCATTCGCGATCGCGCCACCCGTGACCTCTGGCGGCTGTGGTTTGAACAAAAAGGGTCATTGGGTTTAGAGGCGTTGCGGCGGGCACAACTGTTGCTGGAGTTGCGTGATTTTGGGCGAGCAGTAGAACTACTCAATCAATTGATCAGTCAGCAACCAGATTTTGCCGAAGCCTGGAATCGGCGGGCAGTGTTGCATTATGTGCAAGGAAAATATTGGGAAGCGATCGCAGATTGTGAAGAAGTCATTCGCCTCAATCCCATTCACTTTGGCGCACTGCATGGCTTGGGACTCTGTTATATTGCCTTGGGCAATTATGCCGCCGCCATTCAAACCTTCCATACGGCGCTCAAAGTCCAACCTTTTTCTTTAGAAAATCAACGATTGATTTTAGAATGTACGCTCAAACTCAGTTAATTCACTGACCGCAATTGCTCATTAAACTAGATTGAGGGAGATTATCAAACTCATCACAAGACGTTAATTTGGCGCTCTGAATGAGCCGAACCCAAAGCCCTGAACCCTAGCGTTTCAGGGCTTTTGTCAATCTACCTGTAGACAGATTGAGAAAAGCTCTGATATTCGGTGTGATTAAGACAGACTCAGAACCAGTGCAAAGTTTTTTGATGTTAACGAACATTTTTTCGCTGAGCCAGTAATATAAGCCTGATCTGAGGGTGATTCAAATCACACTGACATCAAGTTCGGATCACTTTTTGTTTTTGACCTTCATAAGACAATTTACTATATGGAGTTCTATCCTTGGCCCTATGAACAGCATTATTCGTCGTCTGGTTGAAGAAGCCTTACATATCAAAAAATTAACACCCTCGATTGAAAACGAAATTAATTACGAATTAACTCGCCTGGGTCACATTTCTGATGCCGATTTTGAAGCTCTAGAGTTGTTGATGGCGGAAATGGATGAGGGGCGGGTGCAACTGGTACCCAGCCCTTAAGGGCTTGAATTGGGTCACAACCGCTATATTTCCCAGATTTTGCCGCCACTTAGCGCCACTGGGTCTGATCTCTCCGTAATTTTTCAGTTGTGGGAATTCCTGAGCGTAAGTCAGTTTAGATGAGCAAGGATTTCTCCAGGTGATGGGGGATCCGACTAGGGTGCTTCGAACAGGTGGGGGATAGAGCAAATGTGGTGGCGGGCAACGTTTTGGATTTTAGCCAGCTTTTCACTCCCGATTGCGCTCACAATTTGGGTCTACGCCATGGAGCATCCTGTGATTCCACGCGCCTGGTTATTCCGTCGCCATCCCTCCAGCGCGGGGCAAGTCAATTGTCAAACGCTCATCGCCGATCCACAGCCGCCACTAAACATTCGTTCCAGCCCTGTCGTCGCCAGTGATAACAAGATTGCCAGTTTGCCGAATGGCACGACGCTGGCGGTAGTGGATGAACAGAATGGCTGGCTTCGGATTAATAGTCCGTTGCAGGGATGGGTTTACAAAGAACTGACCGTTACCAGTTGTGCACCTACGGCTACTGCGCTTAAGGGCACGCCGACCAGTTCTCTATCGCCAGTAGAGCAGGGGCACCAACTACTGGCGATCGCGACGGAGCAATACCAATCAGGCAGGTTGGAGGGAGCGATCGCGCTCGCCCAAACAATTTCCCCCCAAAGTCCGACCTATTCATCGGCGCAACTGTTGGTGCAGCAATGGCAACAGGATTGGCACACCGCTGAAGCCAAATATTACATCGCCCAGAAAGCCCTGCGAGATCAACGCTGGCGGGATGTGATGGAGCAGGTGGCGGGGTATCCCGATATTCGCTACTGGCGAGAAAAGTTGACGGCGCTGGTACAACAGGCGATCGCCCAGGAGCAAAAAATCTCCCAGAATCCAGTTGCGCCCCGCCGCTAATACTTAGTGATCTGGGTGGCTTTGCAAGTCTTGCTGGAGCGATCGCTCGGGTTGGATCACGATGCCAGGATGTCGTTGGGGTTGGCGGGTTGTTTCGACTGAAGGTAAGGTCTGATCCTGCCAGAGAAGCCAGCGACTACCGGGGGGCAACGTGCTGATACTAACCGGGTTTTGGGTCAGCCAGATCAAGGGCACCAGCGGCAAATTCGAAGCTTCAGGGGGTTCTCCCGACTGGGTGGCAGCTAAGGCTTCCAGCACCACTTGATTGCCTTGAATGAGCCCAGTGGCGGCAGTCCACACTTTGACATTGAGATTGCGCTGACCGGCATAGAAGTAGAGGGAAGCGGCGGCAATCACCGCCTGTTCGAACGAGTCGGCACTCACATCAGCGGTGGTTTGCCAGCGGAACGCACTATCCAGGCAAATCAGGAGTTCCTGTCCGCCGGTAAAAATTTCCAGTTCGCGGACTCGTAATTCGCCATAGCGAGCGCTGGAACGCCAGTGCACTAATCGCGTTGGATCGCCCCACCGGTAAGGCCGCAAGGAGCGGGTCAAGCCTTCGGTGGCAGCCTGGGCGCGGCGATCGCTGTTGAATAACAAACTCGCATCCTGACCCATTTCATCAATCAAGGGGCAGTGAGTCAGGGGCAGCACCGTGGGATAGACGATCGCTTTGCCTTTCGCCACCCGCGATCGCCGACACCAAAATAACCCCAGCGGATTAGCCGTGCGCAGTTGAGCCGTGTGCCAGTGATAAACGCCCCGTTTGTGGGTGGGGTAACAATAAATCCAGTGGTGTGATTGGGCGGACGGAATCAGTTCAATCGATTTTTGGCAGGGGGTGCCTAATTCCGGCGGCAGGTCATCTTGCACTTGGAGCAAAGTTTTGGGAGATTTGCTGCGATTTTCAATCACCAGTTCTACCGTCAATTGGTCGCCGGCACTAACGGGATGAATAGGTGCCCGCCAGAGGTGGAGTTGGCGCAGGGTGCGAGTGGGGAGAATGGCCGCGATCGCCAACAGCGCCATGCCAATACCGCTAATGACATACAGCCAACCTGCCAGTGTATTTGTAGCGGCAATAAAGAAAAAGATGGCGAGACTCCCTAATAACCATCCACTAAAGGAAGGTGTCACCCAGTGAGTCTCTAACCAGTTGGTCAATCGACGATGGAGTCGCATGTTCACACCAGTAGCAACAGGAAAGGGGGGAGAAGAATCGAAAAAGCCAACCTGCTGAGGCGATTGTCGATACAATGAGGAGTATTCGAAATCGAAATCCCAGCAGTTATACTGAGTGATTACGTTAACCTGTTTGCACAGGCGCATCTTTTGTATCCTTCAGGCTAGTTTAACTACGGTCTAGCTCAATTGCCTAACCTTGCCGGCTTGCTGATTTTCCCTCGCCGAGTGATCTACTAGGGAGACTTGAATGACTAGTTCCATGACACCGCGTCACAATGAAGGGGGTTCCCCGGTTCCACCACCCCCACCCGCGCCTACGCCTGCCACTATCAAGCCCAAAAATACGATTGAGCAGATGGTGCGAGAAGCCTTTGCGCGTCAAGCTTCCGATATTCACATCCGAGTGGGTGAGCCGCCGCGCTTCCGGGTGCAGGGGCAAATGGTCATCATGCGAGAGCAGGGCAAGGTGACCCCGCAAGTGTTTGAACAGTATTTGGCGGAAATTTTGACGGATAAACAGCGCGAATTGTTCGGGGAAAATAAAGAACTGGATACGGCGATCTTTTATCCAGGGCTAGTCCGGTGTCGGGTGAATTGTTTTGAGTCCCTCACGGGTGGCGCGATCGTGCTCCGACTGATCTCGCTGGAAGTCCCCTCGATCGATAGCTTGGGATTACCCCAGGTGTTGAAATATTTATCGACCTATTCGCAGGGGTTGATTTTGGTCACGGGGCCAACGGGTTCTGGGAAATCGACCACTCTGGCGGCGATAATTCGGCACATGAATGAGGTCAGCAGTCGCCATATTGTGACGATCGAAGACCCGATTGAATATGTGCATACGTCGCAAAAGTGTTTGGTCAGCCAGCGGGAAGTAGGGCTGCACACGTTGGAATTCCAGAATGCGTTGCGATCGGTGTTACGGGAAGACCCGGACATCATCCTGATTGGGGAAATGCGCGATCGCGTCACGGTCGATACTGCACTAAAAGCCGCCCAAACGGGACACCTGGTATTAGGCACTTTGCACACCCGTAACGCGATCAACGCCCTGAATCGGTTGTTGAATATTTACAACCCCGATGAGCAACCCGCCATGCGCGTCCAGATTACCGAATCCCTAATTGGCGTGATCGCGCAATTGCTGATTCCCACGACGGATGGTCGCCGGACTGCCGCTCACGAAATTCTGATCAACACACCTGCCATGGCTGATTACCTGCTGAAAGGTAATGATTCGGATGCTTTCCAGTTGATGGAAACGGGCGCTAACGAAGGCATGCAGGTCATGAACCAGGTTTTGTGTGATCTGGTGTTGTTAGGCAAAATTAGCCCTGATGAGGCGGTGAAAGCCTCTCCTGACCCCGGCGATCTGCGGCGACGGGTGCGCAACGAAGGATACGATCCCTCCCGCTCCTCGAACCGCGAATTCATGCATAACACTTAGGCTCAAGGTGGAAGCGCTGTGGGGCGAGTAAATCGTCCGCCTCAATGTCATCCCTGTTGGCATCACCTACGGGCTGCTTAAGGGCGAATGGCATTCGCCCTACTGTTGGCTCTGATGATTCTGCTGTTGGATATGAGCGCTTAATCGGGGGCGATCGCGCTTGCCTGGGGCAGTTTGCGCCAAGTGAAACGAAACGTAGTACCCTGTCCGAGTTCCGACTCCACCTGAATGTAGCCCCCTTCGGCTTCCACAATCTTTTTGACGATCGATAATCCTACGCCTGTATTTTCCTGCTCATCGCGGGCTTTGAGCGTTTGGAAAATGGTGAAGATTTTTTGATGGTATTTCGGGTCAATCCCAGGCCCATCATCGCTCACAGCAAAGGTAATTACATTGCCCTCCTCCTGCGCTGAAATCGTGATTTTACCCGTGGGGCGATCGTGGTGTTTGATGGCATTGCTGATTAAATTCGCAAATACTTGCCCCAATAGTAAGCGGCGACCAGTGAGAGGCGGGAGTTGCACATCGAGGCAGAGTTGGAAAGTGGCAGGGGGAGCCAGCGAATCGATAATCTCGCTAAGCAGAGCCTCGATCGCAAAGGTTTCGACTTCCGAGTTGACGCGCCCGACGCGAGAGAATTCCAGCAAGCCATTGATCAATCCCTCCATCCGATTTACCCGCGATCGCAGTAGGTGTAATTGTTGCTGGTTATCTGGCGGAATCAGTTCGCCCAAGTCTTCTTCCAGCCAGATCGAGAGGTTGGCGATCGCCCGGAGGGGGGCTTTCAGATCATGAGAGACGACATAGGCGAATTGGTCTAACTCCTGGTTACGCTCTTGCAATAAGGCCGTGGTTTGCGCCAGGATGCCATTGAGCCGCGCCAGTTCTGTGGCGCGCTCCTGCAACGATTGGGCGGATCGTTTTTGTTCAGTAATTTCTTGCACCGTGACATTAATACCTAAAATCTCGTGATTATGCCCTCGTAACGGGAAATAATTGACTAGCCAATCCCGTTCCTCATCCGGACGAGACGGGATCGTACCATGTACTTCCTGGTTCAATATGGGCACACCTGTGGCTAACACCTGCCGAAAAAAGCTCGCCTGGATTTCGCCCAATGACGGTAGAACTTCTTGCACCGTGCGTCCCAGATGGGCAGCGGTACTCACCCCATTAATTTGGGCGAGAAACTCGTTGATTCGGACAAAGCGCAGATCTAGATCCAAGACACACAAGCCAATGGGGGCAGAGGCATAAATCGCTTCAATTTCGGCGAGTTGCTGTTTGGTTTGCGCTTCACTGTCCCGCAGGGCCACTTCCGCC
>JAIXVO010000420.1 GCA_027482985.1 Cyanobacteriota bacterium | reverse complement strand
GTGTTCCGGCGATGCCGTTGTGCGATCGCCAGTAGCAACAAGCCCAACGCCAGGACTAAAGTGATGACTAAATAATTCGCCAGCACATTGGCATAAAAGAAATTAGCCGACATGCGTCCAGGTGGTGTGCCGTTGGGGTCGATCGCCCATTGCAGCACCACCCACAGCACCTGCACATTGATCATCTGGCGATAGCCCATCCAGCCCAACAGCATTTGCCCAAACCCCAGCAGACACACAGGCACCGACGGGATCACCAGCAACCAGGCCAGCCGTCGCAGTTGGTCGGGGGTTTGTAGCAGGGTGCTGAGTCCGGCAAAGCCCACGAAAAAAAGCAAAAAGTTGAACAACCCCAAATAGGCATCCGCAGGCGACGCTGCCACCATGGAACTCAGGATCAACAGTCCACTGAGCACCGCAAAGCCCTGATAAACAGGTTGGTAGATGAATTCGGCAGCGCGCGATCGCCACACCATCCCGACAGCAATCAAACTGCCAAGGATGCCGAATAACGTGCTGAACGGTAACACCAGTACCGCTAATTGAGTAATCGTCCAGGGCAATCGCAGGGTGCGATCGGGGTGGACTTGCGGCGGGGGCATGGCCCACTTAAATGACATGAATGACAGGGGAAATACTCCCTACGCGAACTCTAAACAGTCTGTCCGAGTGAGCCGAATTTGCGCCAGGGCATAGATGATCGGAATAATTCGCCCATAGTTCGTCGAAATCGAACGCCAGCCCAAATCCGCAAAAAACCAACCCCACATCATCGGGCCAATGCAGGCAAACACCGTCCGCGCAGCGGCATAGCGAGCCGCAGACAGCGCCATCCCCTGCCGTGCGGCCTGCATCACCACATACTGCTGCAACTGCGTCGCGATCGCCCCGCCCAGTGCCGCCGCCTGCTGTGCCAGTTGGTAACGAGCCACCTGCACCGCAAATTGCCGCGCCACCAGTTGCAACACCGCTGGCCGCAGCACCGACGACACCGCCAGGGCAGTCCCACCCTTCAGCATCAATCGCATCGGATCTTGCTGCACGGTGAGGGGCAGTTGCGGCAACAGTTGCGATCGCGTCAGGGAGTGAGTCAATTCTACGGAGAAATCTTTTTGCTGCGCTGCCGGCAGTTGTTTCCAGGTGCGCCCCACCAGTTCCAGAAAAATTTCAGCTTCCAGGTCAACTGTAGACATGGATTGTTTGTAGGGCAGCTTCAAATATCGACACACTTGAATCAACACTTGCCGATAACTGAGTTGATTCGCCTTGCCACTCAGAACAGTCATGCCATCGGCAGCCAGAAAGCGAAAGCGGTCTTCCAGAGCATCAATCCAGGCATCCCGATCCTCGCTTTGCACCGTCAGCGGGTCTGGCGTTCGAAGATAATCAATGGGATTGAATTTTCGCCGAAAGAGAATGTCTGTCAAATCCTGCAATTCCTCATCCGTCGCCATATCCAGGGCCGATCTGAGTTCGTCCACTGCTACCCCTCGCCTCCGCATCACAATCTTCTGGGAACATTCTACTCAATGGCTACCATCCCTGGCGGGGTGATTTGGAAAAGCAAAGGCATTAACATACCTGACACCCTAAAATAGCTGCGCTCATCCCGTTCGGCTGAGCGCTCACGTCGAAGCCTAACCCCTGCTCCCGCTCCGGGAGCAGGGGAACTAATCAAATCTTTCTCCCCTCTCCCAAAATGGGCGAGGGGGCGGGGGTGAGGGCGGTTTTGGTGCGTGAAGTATATGAGTGCCAAAGCAAAGGTGGCTACAGTCAGCAAAGGTTAAAATGCCTGCGCGATCGCCCAGCAGGTTTGCTATATTAAATAGTCGGATTGGTTCTGCTGGTGTAGCTCAGTTGGTAGAGCAGCTGATTTGTAATCAGCCGGTCGCAAGTTCGAGTCTTGTCACCAGCTTCCTTAAAACACAGGCGATACCGCCACTACATGAAGAAAGGGTTTTAGGGTTTAGCTAAGGTCGAATCCTAAATTGCTGTTGGGTATTTTCAGGTCAGTTTAGGTGAGTTTGGGGTATAAGTAAGGCTATATTGGGGTACATGTGAAACATTTGTACTTAAGCTATCACTTTTTCTCCTTGTTTTGACATCAAGTCGAGTCCTATTCCTCCACGCCTACTTGCTGGATGGGGATGGTAACAATGAAGGTGGCACCGTGGCCGAGTTCGGATTGGCAGTGCAGGGAACCGTTGTGTTTTTCGACGATGATGCGGTAGCTAATGGACATCCCTAAGCCCGTGCCTTTGCCGATCGCCTTGGTCGTAAAGAAGGGGTCAAACAGGCGATCGCGCACGGCGGCGGGAATGCCGGGGCCATTGTCCTGAATGGCGATCGCGATGTGGTCGGCATCGAGCGATCGGGTTTGAATTTGGATGGTGAGGGCGGGCGGGGGGGGAGCGGCTTGGCGAAAGTGTTCTTCCAGGGCATCGATCGCGTTGGTCAAAATATTCATGAAGACCTGATTCAGTTGACCGGGATAGCATTGCACGAGCGGCAGATCGCCATAGTCTTTGACCAGTTGAATACCGGGGAAGGTGGCTTGCGGCTTGAACCGATTTTGCAAAATCATCAGGGTGCTATCGATGCCTTCATGGACGTTGACCGTCTTAAATTCGGCTTCGTCCAGGCGGGAGAAATTGCGTAACGAGGCAATAATTTCGCGAATGCGCTCGGCTCCCACCCGCATGGATGACAGCAGTTTCGGCAAATCATCGACGAGAAACTCCAGATCCATTGCATCAAT
>JAIXVO010000577.1 GCA_027482985.1 Cyanobacteriota bacterium | reverse complement strand
GGTGGGTGTTGTTTTGGAGGGCTGGGTTCGTTAGGGTATGGGTGCAATTGCACCGTACAACGCCTACTTTGACGAACCCAACCGCCAGCTCTACAAACTCCACAAACAGCTCGACGCCCTCGTGCTGCAAGCCTACGACTTTGACCCCACCGACGACCTCCTCGAAAAACTGCTAGCCCTCAACCTAGACCTAGCCGCCAAAGAGCAGCGCGGCGAACCTGCGATCGGCCCCTGGGATCCGACAAAATAAGCATCTGAGGTGTAACGCTATGCCCACCATTAGTCGGTTCTATGGAATCATCATTTTCATGAACTACAACGATCATCAACCGCCCCACTTCCATGCTCGATATCAAGACCAGGAGATCATTGTCGAAATAGAAACAGGTTTAGTCGAAGGAAGAATGTCAAAACGCGCCCTGCGAATGGTGCTTGAGTGGTTAGACATGCATCAAGCTGAACTCATCAATAATTGGGAGCTTGCTAGGCAACGAAAAGCGTTGAATGAAATTCACCCCCTGCAATAACAGGAGATCAAGATGTTTATTCATGTTGAAAAGCTAGAATATTTGGAAGCTTACAAACTTAGGCTCACGTTTAACAATCAAGTCACCCAAGACATTGATTTAAGCACAGAAATCTACGGCGAAATCTTTGAGCCTCTTAACGATATTGAATATTTTCAGCAAGTCTTCTTGAACCCCGAAACCAAAACCATCGAGTGGCCCAATGGCGCAGACTTTGCCCCAGAGTTTCTGTACGAACTAGGACAAGCCATTCCTCAAACAGCCTGACGCCTTCCCTGGTGTGGCAAGCCTACAACTTTGACCCCACCTACGACCTGCTCGAAAAACTGCTAGAGCTAAACCTAGAGCTAGCGAAGAAAGAAAAACAGGGCGAACCCGTCATTGGCCCCTGGGATCCCATTCAGTAGGTTGAAACAGTACTCTATTTGTAATCGAGCAGGAGTTCATTTATGGAATCCACCGCATCCACCACCAACACTCAACTCGTAGACTCGCTGATTCAAGTCATTCTGTCTCTCTCCAGCAACGAGCAAGCCCTGCTACTCGACAAGCTATTGGGCGAAATTCCTTACCCCCCTACGACAGAGATGATGCATCTTGCCGACAAAGGCGGCAGCTTTGAATTTTGGCAAGACGAGCCAGAGCTTTACACCCTAGATGATGGAGAGCCAGTTCTTCAGCTCGAGGCGCTGGTGTAGAACCGGAGGGCAAAGCGCCAGAACCGATTCGCCAGTAGCGCCAGCACGATCGCGAGCAGCCCAGAGGCCAGCAGCCACCCGCGCCCGCCCTGGTGCAGCATCGTTTGGGCGGGCACCGTGGTCAAAAACGCCACCGGCACCACAAAGGTAAAAAACACCCGGTAGGCCGCCGGGTAGGCCGCAATGGGAAATCGCCCCGCCTCTAGCAGCCCCCGCAACACCTCAGTCACGTTGTAGATTTTCACAAACCAAATGCTGGTGGCCCCCAGCATAAACCACAGGCTGTAGAGGGTAATCGCCCCAAAGGTCAGGGGCAGTAGCGCCAGCCCGTAGTCGGCCCAGGTCAGGCCCAGGCGATCGCCGCTGTAGCCAATCATCACCAGGCCAAACAGCACATCGGGCAGGCCCCAGGGCGAGATCACCCGAGTCGAGAGCCAGAACTGGGAACTAATGGGCTTCAGCAGCACAAAGTCGAGGGTGCCCTGCTGCACCTGGGTAACAATTTTGTTGAGGTTAGGGATCAGCAGCGTGGTCGAGAACCCTTGCAAGACGGTAAACAGCCCCAGCACCAGCAGGGCCTCTTCCCAGCTCCAGCCCGCGAACTGGTAACCGGTACGGTAGAACAAAAACAGGCCAAACAGGCTGCCCACCAGCCCGCCCAGGCTAATCAGGGCGGTGATAATAAAGTTGAGGCGATACTCTAGCTCGGCGGCGATCGCCGTTCCCCAAAACAGCCGCAGCACCTTCAGATAGCGTTCCATTAGGCCCCCATGCCCGAGTATTGCCGCAGGCCCTGCCGCCACAGCCAGCGATTGAGCCCCCAAAACAGCGCCGACCACAGCACCATGGCGGCAAACCCCTGGGCGACATGGTCGGGCCGGTTGATCAATAAACTGGCCGGAAAGTAGATCAGGTACGGAAAGGGCGTCCACAGCACCGCCGCCCGCACCGCGTCGGGGAAGAGGGCCAGGGGGGCCACCATCCCCGACAAAAAGGTGTAGGGCAAAAACCAAAACTGCTCTAGGGCGCTGGCCCGCTCGATCCAAAAGGCGGCTAGGGCAAAGGTATACTGCATCAGAAACCGCAGGCAAAAGGCCAGCACCGTGGCCAGCAACCCCAGCAGCAGGTTGTCGAGGCGGGGCAGCCAGGCGGCGTAGGGGTAGAGCAGCAAAAACAGCCCCACCAGCAAAAAGGCAAAGGGCAGGCGGGCAAAGCGCTCGGAGACATGGCTAAAGAAATGTCGCCAGGCGGGGTCAACGGGCTGTAGCAGGTAGGACGAGAGCCTGCCCTCGACCACCTCGCGCTCAAACTCCCAGATCACCCAGACCACGGTGAACTGGCGCACCAAAAACACCGCCAAAAAGTACTGCACCAGCTCCGTGGGGGTGAGGTCGAAGCGATCGCCCTGGGCGGCCTCCACCCACAGCCCCATCAGAATCAGCGGAAAGGTGCCCGACAGCACCCAAAACACCAGCTCGGCCCGGTATTCCACCATGTAGGCGTAGTACACCGACAGCATGACTCGGGCAATTTTAAGCGCCTTGTGCACCATACACCTCTTGAGCGGCCAGGCCTTATCCTACCAAGTGCGCCCCTGTCTCTGCCGTTGTCTATCCCTCGTCAGCGGTAGGCCTCAGGGGCATTCGTCAGAGGCCTTGAAGATTAGGCCCAGGGCACCACGAACATAGTCTTGCCAGGACTGACCGACTGGGGGAAAGATCAGGGCATAGAGCATGATGCCACTCAGGGTGTCGAACACCAAGCCAGGGTCTAGGGCCTGGTCAACTTCGCCCCTGACCTTAGCGCGATCGATGACCCTGGCAAAGGCCGTGCGCCGGGGCTCCAGGTATTTATCCCAGTAAATCTGGGCAAACCCAGGGTTGCTGGCGGCGCTGCTGATAATCATGGCGACAGCTTGTCGGCCTATGGGGGTCAGGGAAATTTGGGCCGCGTTTTCAATCACGGCATCTAGGTCAGCCCACAGGCTACCGGCATCGGGAAGCAGCACCTCTTCTCGGATGCTCTCAATGGCATCGGCTACCAGCTCTTCTTTGCGGCTATAGCGACGATAAATCGTGGTTTTGCCAACCCCGGCGCGGGCGGCGATCGCCTCAATGCTCATGGCCCCATAGCCCATTTCCCCTAGCAGTTCTAGGGTGGCCCTGAGCATAGCCTGGTGGGCCTTCGCGCTGCGCGGTCGACCGGGAGATTTTGAGCTGGCCTCTTTCATGATGCTAGTATAGATTACGATACCGCACCGTATCGTAATAAAAGCCCTAGGAACGCCATGGATCACTACCCTCTCTACACCCGCAAAGGCAGCACCCAAACCCTGCGAGAAGGGCTGGCAGAATACTACGCGCTCAACCCCCACGTCACGCCTCCCGAGACTCAGCCGCCCGAATTCGCTAGGATTTTAGCGGCCCACGATGTCGGCCATGTGATCTACGGCTGCGATACCGGTATGTACGACGAGCTGAAAATCTTGTCGCTCTTTTGGTGGACGAACGAGTGCACCTTTCAGCGGTTTCGGGAGATGCGAAAAAACCCTGCCGTGGACATGATGTATGACGACATGATCCGCGAGAAAGGAGCGCTGGGGCTCTACGGAGCCATTCTGAAGGTTCTACCGCCCTTGATTCCAGAAATCATCTCGATCTGGTTTCAAACCCGTCACCGCGATCGACGCTTACCTTTTCTCGATTTTCATCCATTGCTGGATCGGTCTCTCCTAGAGATTCGTCAGGAGTTTGCTCTTCTGCCGTTCATTAAGTAGTGGCGGCTACTCTACGCAGGCTAGGTATCGTCGTGGGCGAAGCGGTGGTAGAGGAAGTCGAGGGCTTCATTGCGCAGCTCGTAGAATTTAGGATCTTCCATCATGCGGGCGCGGACTCGGGGTCTGGCAAAGGGCACCGTCATGATTTCGCCAATGGTGGCGGCGGGGCCGTTGGTCATCATCACGACGCGATCGCTCAAAAACAGCGCTTCATCGATGTCGTGGGTGATCATCAGCACGGTGATCTGGTGGTTCTGCCAAATTTTCAGCAGTTCCTCCTGCAACTCTTCCCGAGTAATAGGATCCAACGCACCGAAGGGTTCATCGAGAATGAGCACCTTGGGGCGCAGGGCCAGGGCGCGGGCAATGCAGACCCGCTGCTTCATGCCGCCGGAGAGGGCGCTGGG
>JAIXVO010000744.1 GCA_027482985.1 Cyanobacteriota bacterium | reverse complement strand
CTACACTTTACACCACTACTATGTTGTCGATTATCCTATCAGCGCTAGTGAAGTTGCAGGCGCTACGGTCTGTTCCGCCACAATTTTCTGGGAGTCAAATATTCAGTGCAATCAGGATCTCGGTCGAGTTATCTTTGCCACTGGATGAGACGTTAAATCGAGTGGCTGCTGACATCTGCACGACACTGAATTGCGATCGCGTGTTGATCTATCAATTGGATACCCAGTATGTCAGCAAAATTGTAGTGGAATCGGTGAAACCGGGTTGTAAATCAGTTCAACTGGCACATGGCTCAGATCTTTGGTTAGATTGCTTGGGGCTGATTCAATCGCAGGAGGGTACGGCAGCTGTAATTGTGGATCGAGATCGTGCCCCCTTGCCGCCCTGCTTACAAAATTTACTTTCTCAGCAAGAAGCACGAGCGCATTTGATGGTGCCAGTGCGAGGGTCGCAGGGCGAGCTGTGGGGCTTAATTGCAGCGCAACTATGCGATCGAGCGCGGCATTGGCAGATCCCAGAAGTTGATCTGCTACATCAGGTGGCGCTCCAAATTGGCATGCTGGTACAAAATATTGAATTGCATCAACAGTTACAGTCTCTCAAAACTAAGTTTGCGCAATTGGTTCAACAGCAAATAGACCAGGCGCAACACTATCAAACCCTCCAAACGCAAGTCACTGAATTGAAGCGGCTCAATCATTTGCAGGATGACTTTTTGAGTACGGTTTGCCACGAACTGCGATCGCCCCTCTCCAATATCTATCTCGCGAGCCAAATGCTGGCAATCTTGCTCAAAGATGATCCGCGATCGAAGTCTTCTGAGGCAGGAGTGCAGCGATATTTGCAGATTTTGCAACTGGAGTGTCGGCGGGAAATGAACTTGGTCAACAACTTACTGGACTTATCCCGGTTGGAATCTGGCGGATCAATGCTGCGCTTAACGATCGTTGACCTGGCACCGTGGATGGTGCAGTTTGTGGAAGCTTTTAGCAGTCGGATGACACAGCAACAGCAATACTTAGTCCTGGATTTTGGGACAACATTACCGCGCCTGACGACTGATTTAAATTGTTTGGAACAGGCTGTGGGTGAGTTGATCCACAACGCCTGTAAATACACGCCAGCGGGTGAAGCCATTGAAATCGAGATGGAACCCAGTCCGGCTGAACTCATCCTGCGCATCAAAAATTCAGGCAGCCCGATTCCCGCCGCAGATTTGCCTCATATTTTTGATAAATTCTACCGCATCCCCAATCACGATCCCTGGCAACAAGGAGGCACAGGTCTGGGATTAGCGCTAGTCAAAAAGCGCATTGAGCAACTGAAAGGCTCCATTGCCGCGAGTAGTGATGCGATTTGGACCTGCTTCACAATCCAGTTACCGTGGGATTTACGGCAACGTTAGGGATGGGCAATGAAATCATGTCCTACTTGTCGTGGTAGGACAACTCTAAAGATGTGCATTAGCAGGCGTGTTTCGCCTGCACTCAACAGGCGATCGCCTGTGGGTTGAGCGCAGGCGTCAGCTTTCGACCTGAGCGCTCACGCCGAAGGGTGCTCAGACGATCGCGAGCCGAAACCTACTTTCTAAAGACTTCAGGAAAATTACGGAAAAGATAAGAACGCACTAGCGAAGTTTCCGTAGAAGTAATGAATTATGTGAAATTGAGGCAATTCATCCGGACAACGGCAAAATTTTCAGAAAACTATAGTGCATCGAATGGTTGGCATCAGTTTCATGATGACTCCGTTCTGCCCCAATTTGCCTTTGAACATTGGGGCAGACAGTAATTCTTCTCCTTTTTTACCTCAAATTTTGATATGGCAACTCTTTTCGTCACTAGCACGGCAGACAGCGGCGCTGGGTCCTTGCGAGCCACGATCGCAGCGGCTTTACCCGGCGATACGATCGCGTTTAACCTGCCAGCCAATGCCACGATCACTCTGACCACGGGGCAAATTGATATTCCTGTCGGCAAAAACCTGATCATTGATGGATCAGCGGCACCCAACCTGACTATTAGTGGCAATGGTGCTTCGCGCATTTTTGTCGTGAATGCAAATGTGGTCACGTCCACCAGTGTGACGGTCCGCAACCTGACCTTGAGCGATGCTTACACGGCGCAACAGGGTGGGGCGATTTTGACCACTGACGAAGCGGCGCTCACCCTGGAACAAGTCACTTTTCGGAATAATGTGGCAGACCGGGGGGGTGGCGCAGTCTTCGCTAACTGGAACACAGATGTCATTGTTTCTAATAGTCGGTTTGAAAATAATCGGGCGATCGCGGGGAATGACGAACGGGGAGCCGGGGCGATCGCCTTCCTCAGTCCGGGCATTTTGCAGGTCACAAATAGCGATTTCATCGGCAACCAAGGCATTAACGGCGCGGCGATCAATAGTCTGAATGGCAAACTGACGATTACTGATTCGCGCTTTTTGAATAACGATACCCTGGCCGCGACGTTTGATGCCGCCAATAACAGTGATTTGCGGGGCTACGGCGGGGCCGTTTACACCGATCGCGCCAGTTCTACGACGGAAACCGCAGGCACCATTCGTATCAGCGGCAGTGTGTTTGAAAACAATCGGGGGCGGGCAGAAGGCGGCGCAGCTTATTTGTTTACGGCAGCAGGACAGGATAATGTCATTGTCGAAAATAGCCGCTTTGTCAGCAATTCGGTGTCGCCTCTGCTGGGTGGGAATGCTGGCAACGGGGGTGCCCTCACGATTATCAGCAATGGCTTGAATCAAGGGGTGACGATCGCCAACACGACTTTCGCCAACAATACGGCAACCAGTCAAGGCGGCGGGGTGTGGCTCTTTGATTCACCCGCGACGATTACCAACAGCACTTTTTCGGGGAATCAAACCGGGGGTGGACCGGGGGCAATCTTTACGCAGGTGGGCGGCGGTCTGGCGGTTTACAATGCGCGGATCAACATTACCAACACCACGTTTGCCGATAATAATGCGGATTGGGTGGGTGGCGCGATCGTCGCCAGTAGTTCCGCCGAGGTGACACTCACCAACACGCTATTTGCCAACAACACCGCAGATAACCCGTTCCAGATTCAACAGCACATCGCCGCGAATAACCGAGTCGATGGTGGCGGCAATCTACAATTCCCGGCCGTGACCACCTCAGGCAGTGACTACGAGGTGCTGCCGGGAATCACGATCGCCGATCCCCAATTAGGCCCGTTGCAATTCATCAACGGTGCGCTGGTGCGACCGCTGAGTGCCGGGAGTGCGGCGATCGATGCGGGGGTGGCAACGCCGCTGGGGACGGATCAAACGGGGGCAGTGCGATCGCAGGATGGAGACTTCAATGGGTCGAGTGTGCCCGATGTTGGGGCCGTGGAATCGCCGGGCGTGCCGCAGCCGGAAATTACTGTGCTGGATGGGGCAGTTTCCTTGCTGGATGGCAGCACGACAGCGCTCAACTTCGGGACTGTCCTGATTGGGACGGTGTTGACGCGGACTTTTACCGTCTCCAATCCGGGGTCAGCCGCCCTCTCGCTGACTGGTTTGAGTTTGCCGACGG
>JAIXVO010000406.1 GCA_027482985.1 Cyanobacteriota bacterium | reverse complement strand
TCAATCCTCCATTAATCAGGGAATGGGGAATCTTGTGAAAGCTGCCAGACTCATCAGCACGGGTTTACTGGCTACCTGTCTTGCGATCGCTGCCAGTGCCTCAACTGCTACCTCACCTAACAACTCACTGGTGCAAATTGAATCGGGTCGGATTCAAGGGGCAGTCGTGGAGGATGTTTTGGCGTTCAAAGGCATTCCCTTCGCGGCACCACCCGTGGGCAATTTGCGGTGGCGATCGCCCCAACCCGTGTCACCTTGGGCTGGGATTCGGTCAGCCACCCAGTACGGGAACGATTGCATGCAGGTGCCCGCCCCCCGTGACGCGGCTCCACCCGGAACTACGCCCGCCGAAGATTGTTTGGTGCTGAATGTGTGGCGACCCGTCCAACTGGAACCCGGTGTTAAACTGCCTGTAGTGGTCTGGATTCATGGGGGCGCGTTTGTCAATGGTGGCTCCTCAACCTCGATTTACGACGGGAGTGAAATCGCGCGGCAGGGAGTGATTTTTGTCAGTTTTAATTATCGGCTGGGACGCTTTGGGTTCTTTGCCCATCCGGCTTTACGAGCCGAAGGAAGTCCCGCGATCGCCAACTATGCCTTCCTGGATCAACTGGCAGCCTTACAGTGGGTGCAGCGGAATATTGTGGCCTTCGATGGTAATCCCAGTCAGGTGACGGTGATGGGCGAGTCGGCGGGGGGCATTTCGGTGATGCACCTGCTCACCTGGTCTGCGGCTCGTAACTTGTTCCATCGCGCGATCGTGCTGTCGGGCGGTGGTCGTAACTATCTATTCCCGGTACGCCGACTGCGAGCCTTCACGCGAACCCAACCTTCGGCAGAAGAGAGTGGCATTCAGTTTGCTCGCAGCCTGGGCATTCGAGACACGGGCACAGTAGGATTAGCGGCTTTGCGAGCCTTACCTGCGACCCAAATTGCAGGTGACCTGAACATGAGCACCCTGTTGCAGCGATCGCCCACTTACACGGGTGGCCCGATTCAAGATGGGCAAATCGTCACCTCGACCCCCGGCACTCTTTTGCAGCAGGGCGATGCGACTCCGGTGCCGATTCTCATTGGCAGTACCACCCAGGATTTACCCGCCATTTTGCCGCCCTTAAACAATCCCCTGGCTTACTTTGGAGCAGAGGCCGCCAAGGCCCAGACCCTTTACAATCCTGATGGTCAGGTGCAGCCGTTGGATCTAGTGTTACAGATTGGGGCAGATATCTCGATGCACGAACCCGCCCGCTTTGTGGCACAACAAATGACTACCGCCGGACAACCCGCCTGGCTCTATCGCTTTGGCTATGTGGCGCAATTCTTGCGACCCCAAATCAGGACTGCCGCTCATGCCAGTGAATTGCCCTTCTTGTTTGGCACTCTGAGCGCGCGCTATGGCTCTGCTGTAACCTCAGAAGATCAAGCCGCAGGGCAGATCTTCCGAAGTTATTTAGTCAATTTCATTAAAACGGGAAATCCCAACGGGAACCGCTTACCGCTCTGGCCGCGCTTCAATGTGATGCGATCGCAACTAATGCTTTTCACCCCCAATCAGGGTGCCATCGTTCAAACCGATCCCTGGAAAGAACGATTGGATTTAGTGGAACGAGCAACAAATTCACCCGCTGCTGCCAGTAACACTGCCAACTGATTGATTCTGGGTGCGTCATTCGCAGCCCCATTGAAAAGTCAACTGCTATACTTTCAATGGATACAGGGGCGAATGGTTGTCATGCGTTGCAACTTAAGCCAAAACTTCTGCTGTGAGAAGTTTGCAGTCCGCCCTCATCCCGTTCGGCTGAGCGCTCACATCGAAGCCCTACCTCTCCCAAAACTGGGCGAGGGGAGCAATGGATCGGTTCCCCTTCTCCCAAAATGGGAGAAGGGGCTGGGGGATGAGGGCTTAAACCATTGCGTGTCAGCGCTTTTTGCTTAAGTTGGAGCCAGTGATGACCGTTCGCCCCACCCGAATCGACCGCGATCGCCCCTATTTAGGGGCTAAAATCTAGGCCATCATTTGGGTTTGGAACTGCTTCTTCGCTTCCTTAAATTGGGTGGCGAGTTGTTCGCTTTGTTCCGAAGAACAGTTGTTGCGGATGGCTGCGAACATGGTGCTCTCTTCCTGGCGGACGTGATCCATGACCATTTCCATCAACTGTTTCACCTGTTGCTTAAACTCCGGTGCAGCGGGGCTGAGGGCCTTGATTTGATCCAGCATCACTTTCATTTGAGCTTGCTCATCGTACAGCTCTTGGGTATCCCCTTCGCCATAGAAGGGCCGCACTGCCGGATAAACCACTTGCTCTTCCGCTTCCGAGTGAGCACTCAGATCCATGTAAAGCTGCCCAAAGTATTCTTGAATCTTTTGTGGATCATCACTTTTCTGAATTTCCATAAACAAGACATTCACTTTCTGGTGATCCATCCGAATCACATCTTGAATGTTCATGTCCGATTTGTCGCTGGATTGCGTGATCACACTGCCCGCGACCCCAGTTAGCGCGGCAACCGCATCTTGCACCCGTGCCCACAGGCCTTGATCGGCTTGCAGACCCGTCAATTCATACACACCCAGGAGTTCCATCACCCCTTTGAGTTGTTCTTGATGGGCGCGGTTTTCAAAGTTGACTGTGTTGAGCGGCGCGATCGCGGCTTCCACATCCGCCCCCACTTTTTGCGCCGCTTTGTGAATCAGCAACCCTGACATCACTTGCATGTGCTTCAGCAGTTCATGTTGAGCAACTTTTTTGAAGAAACTCAACTCCGAACCTTGCATCATTTCCTCAATTTGTTGCACCATTTTGTGGGCAATTTCATCGGGTTTGGCTTGAATCCCGTATTGCGTAATCGTGGTTTCCAGCACACCTAAATTTTTCTGATCATCTTCCAACATATGCCGGAAGCGATCGCGCAATTCATCATCGTTGCATTCTTGAATAAATTTTTGTTCGTTGGCGATCAGCAGGTTTTGTACTGCACGCATTTCTGCCAGTTTTTCAGCAATTGCCTGACGCTTGGAGTCTGTTAAAGTCGTAACCATGAATTGTTCTCCTGATAACTACACACGCGTAGATATTGTCATGGTCACATGGCTCATACTGGAGTGACTCCCTCTCAAGATAGGTCACAGAGGAGGATTAAGTTGGGGTTAAGTTATTTTGTACAACGAAAAATCTGGGTAGAGAACCGATTCTTTCTCTAGCGGGACGAGGCTGGGACGTTGTGCGTTTAGCGTAGAAAGTAGCGTTAACCACAACACAAGGAATCGAGTCATGAGCAATTTAGACTCAGCCAGCAATCCGGCCATGGAAACATCTGATATTAAGCAACCAATGCAGCCTGATCAAGTTGATCCAGCCCAGAAGCAATGGATTAAGGATGAGATGCAGAAGGGTGGCAAAAGTCTGACTCTCAATCCGGGCGATCGCATTGATGAATCGAAAACTTTGGAAGAAAAAGCCAAACAAGTGGCTGTCGATGCACCAGATATTACAGGTGATCACATTGTGGTACCGACTTATTTTATTGTGCAATATCCAGACGGACACAAAGAAGCTTTGCACCACATTAAGGATGCCGAAAAGATTTCGGACGTGATTCGGATGGCACGGATGGATGAAAACGGCGATCGCGTTTGGTGGTAAGAGAGATTAAGCATTAATCATCAGCAATTTTAGTGATTGATGCTTTGACTTTTGACTGAGTAAAAACATCATTTAGGAGGACGTTATGGTTCAGGCAAAACCTAAGGAACAACCACCCCAGCATCAAGATCAGCAACCGGGGAAAGAGTCGGCGATGACTCCCGCACCCCAGGCGGAAGCACCGCATTACCAAGGGAGTGGCAAGTTGCAAGGGAAAGTTGCCCTGATTACCGGGGGTGATAGTGGCATTGGGCGCTCGGTGGCAGTGTTATATGCCAGGGAAGGGGCAGATGTCGCGATCGTGTATTTGAATGAACACGAAGATGCCCAGGCGACCAAAAAATTGGTTGAGCAGGAGGGGCGGCAATGTCTGGCGATCGCGGGCGATATTGGCGATGAACAGTTCTGTGAAGCGGCTGTTCAGCAAACCGTAGACACGCTCGGCAAGCTGGATATCTTGATCAACAATGC
>JAIXVO010000436.1 GCA_027482985.1 Cyanobacteriota bacterium | reverse complement strand
TAGTTCTCCTTAGCGGTGAGCCAACCGTCTCCCGCGTTTCTGCACCTTGACAATTTATTGGTGACTTTAATGGCTACTATTCAGCAACAGAAGATTCGGATTCGCCTCAAAGCTTTTGATCGTCGCTTGTTAGACACGTCTTGCGAGAAGATTGTCGATACCGCCAATCGGACGAATGCTACCGCGATCGGTCCTATTCCCCTCCCCACTCGTCGCCGGATTTATTGTGTGCTGCGATCGCCCCACGTTGATAAAGACTCGCGGGAGCACTTTGAAACCCGGACGCACCACCGCATCATTGATATTTACCAGCCCTCTTCCAAGACGATCGATGCCCTGATGAAGCTCGATCTCCCGGCTGGCGTGGATATTGAAGTCAAACTGTAACTCTCGCTGGAGAGACTCCATATTTTCCCCCTGAAGTGGTAAACACTTCAGGGGTTTATTTTTTTGAGGTAAAATTAGTCGTCGAGACTTGCCAAGTGTGCCAGTCTGCGAAGATTTTTTCTCACTAGGAGTAAGATCAATGCCTGAGGTTCACGGTCACTGCGACCCGCGGTTCCATTACATTGCGGAGTTACTGCGTCACAATCTCGATTCGGGTGCCGATGTAGGGGCTTCAGTGGCGATCACCCTCGATGGCGAGATGGTCGTTGATCTGTGGGGTGGCTGGGCGGATGCGGCTAAAACCTGCCCCTGGCAAGCGGACACGATTACTACGGTCTGGTCGAGTACCAAAACCGTCACCGCCCTGGCCGCACTGACGTTGGCGAGTCGGGGACAGCTGGATTTAAACCAGCGAGTGGCGCATTACTGGCCAGAGTTTGGCTGCAATGGCAAAGCGGAGATTTTGATTCGCCATCTGTTATCCCACACTTCTGGGGTGTCCGGTTGGGCGCAGCCTGTCACCGTCACGGATTTATACGACTGGTCGAAGTCTACGGCACTGCTGACAGAACAGGCTCCCTGGTGGAAGCCAGGCACGGCATCAGGGTATCACGATCGCAATTTCGGGCATTTAATCGGCGAGGTGATCCGGCGGATTACCCAGCAGCCACTCGGCGCCTTTGTCGCCAGCGAGGTAGCTGGCCCCTTGCAAGCAGATTTTCATATTGGCCTGAATTGTACGGAATTTGGGCGCGTCTCGAATGTGATTCCGTTTTCCGGCCCCCTCCCAATTGACGAGGTGAAAGATCACACCAGCATTGCTTACAAAACATTGTCTAGCCCCAACTGGAAACCCGATGTCTCCTGGACAGACGAGTGGCGACAGGCAGATATTGGGGCGGCGAATGGGCAGGGCAACGCGCGATCGATCGCTCGGTTAATGTCGGTGATTGCCTGCGGCGGCGAGGTTGACGGGATCAAACTCCTCACCCCAGAAATTGTGAACCGGATCTTTGAGGAGCAGTCAAACGGGAAAGATTTGGTGCTAGGCGGTGAACTCCGGTTTGGCATCGGTTATGCCCTCAAAAATCAAAGCCTTCCTTACTTTGGCGAGGGGCGAGTCTGCGGCTGGGGCGGCTGGGGCGGCTCGATCGCGATGGCAGATGTAGAGCGCCGGATGAGCATCAGCTACGTGATGAACCGAATGGAGGGCGGCATGGGCGGCGATCGCGGGCCAAAGTTTGTCGAAGCTGCTTACGCCGCACTTTAACCCAGGATTCTTATTGCAGCGGTTCAACGATCGCCTGTAAGCCTTGCGTACTGAGAGAAGCCACAAGTTGCTCAGCCTTCTCGCGATCGCCAAACGCCCCCGCCTGCATCACTCGCTGCCCCCGATAGACCACGGGAAACGCATCCGGCACGATCGCCCGAATCTGCTCCTGCTGCGATTCATCCGCTGCCACCACGACCACCCGATACTTCACCACCACTGCCGCCGCATTCGGCGGATTCATCGGAAATCCCGGAATGATTTGCGGACTGCCGCCCCGCGCTGAATACACTTTAGGCATATCCCCAATGTTGCCGACGGGAATACTGGCACTGGGCACGGGCAGCACGGTTCCCGGCTTAGCGGGAGTGGGATTTGTGGCGATCGGCGGCATGGCTACGGGCGATCGCGCCGGTGCGGTGCGGACCGGACGGGGTTGCGGGTCTGGGCGCGGAACGGGAATCTCGATCGCCCCTGGAATCGACGTAGCGCCATTCAACGGCGTGACCGTGGCGGGCGGGAGCGGACGAGCGATCGGCAACGGTTGCACCAGCGGCACTGGAACGGGCATCGACTGGGGGGCGGAAATCGGGATAGCTGCGGGCATGGGTGCCGGACGGATACCGGCGGGAACGGGAAACGCGGTGGCTGAGGCAGGCGTTTGCAGGACGGGGAAGCCAGCAGTGGAGAGGGGTTGCTGGGGACTGGTCAGTCGCAGCGGGAGGGCTGGCGGCGCGGGGATTTCTTCCCGACTGATAGGGCGCACTGGCGGCTGACTGGGTAGGCGGCGATTCGTGGTGACGACCGGTTGCGGCGCATTCCCCTCACTCGTCATTGGCAAGGGGGGGCGCACTGCGGCTCGTTGGGAGACGGCTGGCACCGTGATGGTAGTCAGCGGCGGCTCCGACTCGCTAGCGGCAACGGGCATCACTGTCGGGGTCGCGCCAGGTGGGTTGCTGGGCATGACCTGGAGCGGACGCTGGGACGTAACCGGGGGACTCGTGTTAGAAAGTGCTGATGGGACTGGAAAAGCTGTGGCGCTTAACCCGGATTCATTGCCCCGCTGAGACTGCGGCTGGGGAGTGGGCGCGATCGCGGGTGGTTTAACTGGCGGCTCTGCGATCGGTTCTACCGGGGTGGGCGACGGCACCGCTTGACTGACCGGAATGGTGATAACGGGCACCACGACTGACCCGGGTTCAGCTTTGCGAACAGGCGGAGTGGGGACTGGGTCCTGGGCGAGGGGGGGCGAGGGTTGGGGCGATCTGGTCGCTGCTGCTGGAGGTTCTGCTTCAACCGCATTGTCCTGACTGGGTGCCGGGGGAGTTTTGGCGGTTGGGGTGGCGGCAGTGGGTAAGGCCATGTCTTGCTTGCCGTTGTTGCGGAAGAAGTTGGCTTCGGCGGTGGCCGTCGCGTCTAAGTCGGGGCGGGCGGGCGCGATCGCTTGTAACCCAAACTCGGTATTGCCTTCGACGGAATTGCTCCGCAGTTTGGGGGTGGCCTCCCCTTCAACTCGGATGCCCGTTTGATTTTGCGTAATCCGATTACCAACGAGTATGGGGGCGGCGGTTTCTTTCACCCAAATGCCCGTTTGACTTTGCTCGATGATGTTTTCCTGAATCGTGGGGCGGGCGCTGCCCTGAATCCGAATGCTACTTTCGCCGTTGCGAGAAAAGAAGTTGTTGCGGATGACGGACTGACTGCTGCCGACGATCGCGATCCCGCCGCGACCATTGTTGGTGAAGGTGTTAGCGGCAATGGCAGGACTGCTGGCCTCAATCTGAATTGCATAACCCTCCGGATGGGGATTGGTCACGGTGACTCCCACCAATCCTGCCTGATTCGCGCCACCGAGAATGGTGATGTTTTGGCGCGCCAAACTGGGGCTGGCAAAACTGCCGCTGCCCTGGATCACCACATCTTGCCCGCGCGTATCGGGGTTACCTTGAATGATGACTCTGGGCTTGAGGGCGATCGGAAAGGTTTCACCCGTCGCGCTACTGTAAATGCCAGGAGCCAACTGAATCGTCGTGTTAGGAGCCGCAACATCCAAGGCGCGGGTGATGCTGCGAAAGGGGGCGCGATCGCTGCCGTTGCCTGTACTGTCATCGCCCGTGATGGGATTAACGTAGAGGGTGACGGTGGTTTGCGGGGTAATGCTGGAGGGGGTGATGGTCGCTGGGGCAGACTGGGCGATCGCGGCAGTCGTCACGCCCACCAGCAGGCTGCTGATCGATAGCGGCACCAGTAAGGCCGCACCCAGGTTCCAGGGTCGCTCCCTACGATGTAGCGGCTGGGTGCAGTCCTGATTGGTTGAAACATGGTTTGCAGCAGTCATACCCTCTGCCCTTTGATAAACACTTGCAGTGAAAATGCCAAACTTTCAAATTGATGCTGAGCTGAACACGTAACGGCGAAACATTCGGGTCATCAACCCCAACGCATCACTGCCTGGTTGCCGAATGCTCCGCCCAAGATGATGGAACTAAACGCCACTGTTGTACTCCATTTATCTGGAGATGACGCACTATTTTCGCCGCCAAACAACTCGGTATGCTGAGAGAGGTCAGATGCAAGAGGATAGGGGGGAATGAGCCAGATGGAACGCCAACATCGTTTTGTGCAATCAGCGCTGTACCGGATTTTGGATGCCAACCTCGATCGCGCGCGGGAAGGACTGCGAATCATCGAAGAGTGGTGTCGCTTTGGGCTGGATGATGCGACGCTGACGGCAGAATGCAAAGCGCTACGACAGGAACTCGCGACTTGGCACACGCCCGAACTCCGCGCCGAACGCGATACTCCCGGCGATACGGGGACGGCTCTGACCCACCCCGGCGAGATGCAACGGGAAAGCCTGGAACAAGTCCTGCAAGCCAATTTGTGTCGCGTGCAGGAGGCGTTGCGGGTGTTGGAAGAGTACGGCAAGGTGGAGCGCCCAGATTTAGCGATCGCCTGTAAACAGATGCGTTATCGGGTGTATGCCCTGGAAAGTCAGTTGATCCGCCAGACGCAGTTCCAAAAGCTACAAGCGGCGCGGTTGTATCTCGTCACTTCGCCCTCAGACAAGATTGTGCCCACAGTGGAAGCAGCACTCCAGGGTGGTCTGACCTTGGTGCAAC
The DNA here is from genome assembly GCA_027482985.1 of Cyanobacteriota bacterium. GTDB lineage: Bacteria > Cyanobacteriota > Cyanobacteriia > Leptolyngbyales > Leptolyngbyaceae > JSC-12. The sequence goes on along the minus strand of JAIXVO010000436.1, from coordinate 5,520 downwards.
ATCGAGATAAAGAGGCGGAAGATGGGGTGAGATTGGCGATCGCCCAACAACTGTGCGACCTTTGCCATCGCTATCAGGCGTTGTTCATTGTGAATGATCGAATCGATATCGCCCTGGCAGTCGGGGCAGATGGGGTGCATTTAGGCCAGCAAGATCTACCCCTGGCCCTGGCGCGGCAACTGTTGGGGGCACAACGGCTCATCGGGCGTTCCACCAAGAATCCGGACGAACTGCAACGGGCGATCGCAGAAGGCGCAGACTACATCGGCGTGGGGCCAGTGTATGCAACGCCCACCAAAGCGGGACGAGCGGCAGTAGGGCTGGACTATGTGCGGTATGCCGTCAGCCAGGCGACGATGCCCTGGTTTGCGATCGGCGGCATTGATCAGGACACTGTCGCTGAGGTCTTGGCAGCGGGGGCGCGACAAGTTGCTGTGGTGCGGGCGATTATGCAAGCTGACCAACCAACCGCTATAACTCAGGCTTTACTGGCGCAAGTTGCTCAAGCTGGGAATTGAGCTTTTGATTGAATGCGCAGTTCTAAAGACTGACAAAGATAAATCAAGAATTATTAAGAAGCTTAAAAACAGGTAAGATAATAGAACACAAGCACAAGATTCATTGCACTTCTATGTCTTTCTCTGATGCCACCGATTCGGAGTTGCTCAAAACCATCCTGGAGCCGCTTCTGGCTGATTTGCAATATTGGTTCGGGCGATCGCGCACGTTTCTAGAAGAAAATCAGTTGACCTTCATCTCAGTGGATCAGCAAGCGGACTTGCTGGCACGGGTGACGCAAGCCCAGCAAGAAGTGATTGCGGCTCAATCGCTGTACCAGGCAACGGGTGGCCAAGTCGGGGTGGAAACGGCCGTACTGGCTCCCTGGCATCGGTTGGTGATGGAGTGTTGGCAAGTCGCCAGTCGGTATCGGCAGGAAACTGCTGCTCGTGCGACGGAGACAGAAAGGCGAGAAGTGCTTTAGAATACCCTCTATCACCCCTTTTTGTGTCCTTAATCAAACTTTTTTAGATCATCCTGTTATTTCCCCCTGAGGCAAGCGCTATGGCACTCCATCTCCTATACATCATCGCTTTTACGCTGTTGGCTGTGTTGGCGATTTCCAACCTGATTCGGAATCTGATTTCGTTGGGCATCGAGTCGCAGCGGCCTTATGGGAATCGTCAAGGTGATCCACGCTTTCCAGGGGGGCAACAAACGCCGCCGCATCCCGAATTTTTAGATGAGAGTGGGCGCTTGATTAATGAGCCGTTGTTGGTCATGCGATCGATGACGGTAGAAGATGCGCGGGAACAGTTGGATGCGCTCTACGAAGCATCCCCAGGTCCCAGTAACTCGAATTTGGAATCTCGCGAAGAGTAATTTGGGCTGATGTTTGAGACGACCACGCATGACACATCCTCCCGCTAATGATTCTCCTCCAGATGCTGAGTTAGCCTCGGAGCAATCTTCGACTCATTTACCGACCCCGGTTAATCGCTCTTTGCCGAGTCGGATGACTGGGGTTTTTGATTTGGTGGGCGATCGCGTCCGGAAATTGCTGCCCGTGGATCAGGCGACCCAGACAGTGCTGAGATGGTTCAGCGTGAGTGAGGTGGAGATCGCCGAAATTTTGCAGACGGTGAAAGCAGAACTGCCGACGACAGAGGCTGTATTGCTGGGTAAACCGCAGGCTGGAAAGAGTTCGATTGTGCGGGGCTTGACGGGTGTATCTGCCGAAATTATTGGGCAGGGGTTTCGCCCCCACACGCAACACACTGAGCGTTACGCCTATCCCACGGATGATCTGCCCCTGCTGATCTTTACCGATACAGTTGGTTTGGGGGATGTTACTCAAAATACCGACACATTGATTGCCGAACTGCAACAGGAATTAGCCACCAGTACCCGGCGGGCGCGAGTGCTCATCTTAACCGTGAAAGTGACAGATTTCGCAACGGATACGTTGCGTCAAATCGCCGCCGAACTGCGGCAACAACACCCGGAAATTCCCTGCTTGCTGGCGATCACGTCCTTGCATGAACTTTATCCTCCCGGTACTGACAATCATCCCGACTATCCCCCTAGTTTTGCTGACCTTGATCGCGCGATCGCCGCTCTCCAGGAGAACTTTAAAGACATCTGCGATCGGACCGTTGGCCTCGATTTCACCCTGGAAGAAGATGGCTATACGCCTGTGTTTTACGGCTTAGAGGCATTTACCGAAGCGTTGACGGCGCTCCTGCCCGAAGCCGAATCTCGCACCATTTATCAACTCCTGGAAGGCTCAGCGGGTAAACAAATTGGCGAACTCTATCGAGATGTTGGCAGACGCTACATTGTGCCCTTCTCCATCATGGCGGCAACCCTGGCGGCGGTGCCTCTGCCGTTTGCGACCATGCCCGTCTTGACCGCTTTACAAGTGGCCATGATTGGCGCGATCGGGCAACTCTACGGGCAAACGCTTTCCCCCTCGCAAGCCGGTGGTGTCGTCAGCGCGATCGCGGGTGGCTTTCTGGCGCAGGCGATCGGGCGCGAGTTAATCAAGTTCATTCCTGGTCTGGGCAGTGTGATTGCCGCCTCCTGGGCCGCGGCCTATACCTGGGCACTCGGCGAAGCGGCTTGTGTTTACTTTGGTGATCTGATGGGCGGCAAGAAACCCGACCCTGTCAAAATTCAAGCCACGATGAAAGATGCCTTTGCGCAGGCCAAACAACGATTTCAGCGATCGAATTCGTAGGGCTTGGAACGGGCGCTTGGCAAAATTCGGTGCGCTATTTCAGCCGCTCTGCAATACCATACAGGCTGTATAGCTCAGAGGGCGATGGATAAGTTTGCGCTATTGGTGGGAGTGAGCCAGTGTGAGCGGGAGGATTTGCCCCCCTTACGACGGGCACGTACGAATGTGGAAGTGTTGAAGCGATCGCTGCAATCGCCCCATACGGGCTTTGAAATTCAAACACTGAGTGATGCCCCATTGGGAGTCATGGCGGAAACTATCGAGCGGTTTTTTCGCCATCGAGACGGGGATGATCAAGTCTTTTTTCTCTATTCTGGTTACGTCTTCCAGGACATCGACCAGCAACTTTACCTTTCTACCCCCACCACGACCATCGATGATTGGGGGCAACTCGTCCGCGCCAAAACCATCCCCTTTCACTTTTTGTTGAATGTGATGGATGCCAGCCCTGCCTGGCGACAGGTGATTATTTTTGATGCCTGCTTTCGGTTGACCGCCGGGATTCAGCCCGACGACCCGGAAGTTTCGATGGAAAAAGAACTGAATTTGATGATTGGCGATCGCCGGGTGATTCTCAGCGCCTCCACCCAAACCCAACACGTGCCCGATCCTGAAGGACTCGATGCCTGGAGTTATACCCGCTATCTCGCAGAAGGCACTGCCACCGGAGCCGCTGACACCGATGGCGATGGCTGTCTGACGGTGAAAGAACTACATCACTATGCCCAACGGAAACTGCAAATTGCCGTCCCCAGCCAGCAACCTCAATTTTTTGGGTCAGAAGCCACAGCCAACCAAATGTTGTTGCAAGTGCCCTCTCAGACCCCCACGGTCAAATATCGGCAGTTTCTCGAAATGTTGACGGAAACGGGTGAAATTGATCAGCGAGAATTTCGGTTGCTGACGGGGCGCAATCGGCTGCATGCCTTTCGCCAGCACTTGGGAATTACGCCTGCGGAAGCCGATGAGATCGAATTTGAAGTCCTGCGACCGTTTCGCGAGCACGATCAACGCAAGCAGTTATTCCAGGAATATTTTGCACGGTTGACCGAGGGCAATTATGAATCCGAATGAGCGACTCGTTTCCAAACTGCGGCAAAAGCAAAAAGAACTGGGCTTAACCGATGGCGATACCGGCTTACAGGAAGTCGTCCCCATGCTGGAGCAACCCTTGCCCCGCCAGGAAGATGTCGCGTTTTACGAGCAGATGTTTGCCGAAATGGCGCAACAACGCATCCCCCTCCATCCCAGCGATCGCCGGGAATTGCAGTACTTCCAGCAGTCCTTTCGCCTCAGCGATGAGGATGTCTTCGCGATCGAACAACACGTCCTCGCTACCCTGGGTCTGGAAGCCGACACCGACGACATTACGACGGCCCCACCCGCCCCCGCCAACAAGTTCCCTGTGCCGCCTCCCGGCGTTACAACTGCGCCCCAGGACAGCTACTCCGGCACTGGCTCCACCACTCCCACCATCCCCCATCATCCCCCCACAGCCGGACTAACCCCCGCCCAGCAAGCTGTGATTCAACGCCTGGGAAATGTCGATCCGACGGGTGGACAAGCACCGTCCGCAGAAGGGCAAGTCCAGTTACCTAGCATCCCCGTGACGCAAGCCCCCCCGGAAGCTCTGCGGGCTGCTGTGCCGATCCCGCAAGGGTCGCCTGCCCCTCCTGCCGATCCGCCCCCGGCCACGACTTCCGCTGCCACCCCGGAAACGGTAGTCCAACCCGCGGGACAGCCTGCCCCAGCCGCCAAGCTGACCGCCAAAGCCGAAGCGCTGCCGGAAAAAGTCGTCGTGGTGTCAGATCCCCCCGAAATTTCACCTCCTACCAAACCAAAATGGTGGTTAGATAAGCGGTTTTTGATTCCGTTGTTTGGGTTGCTGGCAGCCTTGACAGGAGTGCTCGTCATTTTTGCCACCACGCGCCAACTGTGGCCACCCACCGTCGATGATCCGCAAGCTGCCCAACAGTTTGTCCAGACAGGTACCCAAAGTCTGCAACAGGGACAATATCAGGCTGCGATCAAAGCCTTCGACGAGGCGATTCGGCTCAACCCGAATGACTTCAAGACCTATATCAATCGCGGCTATGCCCGTCACCGAGTCGGCGATCGCAATGGGGCGATCGCGGATTACAGCAAAGCGATCGAGCTGAATGGAGAAGCGGCAGAAGCCTTCAACAACCGTAGCCATGTGCAGTTTGACCAAGGTCGGTTTGACGACGCGATCAAAGATGCCAACCGCGCCCTCGAACTGAATCCCAACTTGCCCGAAGCCAACGTCAACCTGGGTAATGCCTTCTTCGCTCAGGGGGATCTCGATCGCGCCGCCCAGCAATTCCAAGCCGCCCTCCAATCTGGCACTGCCGCCAATAACACTAAAGCCCGCGCCCACAACAACCGGGGCAACATTTTTCTAGCGCGTGCCCAAATTACCGAAGCCGGGAGTGAATACGATCAAGCCATCCAGCTCGATCCCCAATATGCCGATGCTTTCTTCAATCGCGGCATCGCCAACGAACGCAACCAAAACTTTGCCGCCGCCGCCCGCGACTTTACCGAAGCCGCCCAACTCTATCGCGCTCAGGGCAACAGCGATCGCAGTCGCGAAGCCCAAAGCAAAGCCGAACGCATGCAACGAGAAAGCAATTCAACGCCCTTGCCGCCCGCATCGCCGGGGAATCAGCAGGGGATTTGAAGAGGCAGGAGGCAGGAGGCAGGAGGCAGGAGGCAGGAGGCAGGAGGCAGGAGGCAGGAGGCAGGAGGCAGGAGGCAGGAGG
>JAIXVO010000799.1 GCA_027482985.1 Cyanobacteriota bacterium | reverse complement strand
AGCGATTAAATCTAAGGTGGAGGAGATCGCGGGTGTCACCTTCAATAGTGTCTTGATCAACCTGTATCGCCACGGACAAGATAGCGTTGGCTGGCATCGGGATGCGGAACCCAGTTTAGGCCGGAACCCCGTGATTGCCTCCGTGAGTTTAGGGGCAACGCGGCGCTTCAGTCTTAAACATCTGCACCGTAGGGATTTGAAACCCGTCCATTTAGACCTGACCCACGGCAGTTTGCTGCTAATGCAGGGCACCACCCAGCATGACTGGGTCCATCAGGTGCCCAAAACAACCAAACCCGTAGGCCAACGCATCAACCTGACCTTTCGCATCATCATCTAAACCATGACAACACCGGAGACTCGCTGGCAATTCTGGATCGATCGCGGCGGCACTTTTACCGACATCGTGGCGCGCCAACCCGATGGGCGGCTACTCGTCCATAAACTGCTATCGGAAAACCCCGAACGGTATCGAGATGCTGCTATCCAGGGCATCCGCGACTTACTCCAGGTGTCGCCCGATGCGCCTTTACCCACCGCGCAAATTGCCGCGATCAAAATGGGGACAACCGTCGCCACCAACGCCCTGTTGGAGCGACAAGGGGACAGAACGGTCTTCATCACCACGCAGGGCTTTCGGGATGTGTTGCGGATTGGCTACCAGAATCGCCCCCACATCTTTGCCCGTCATATCGTGTTGCCCGAACTACTGTACGAGCAAGTGGTGGAGGTCAACGCCCGCTATTCCGCTCAGGGAGAAGAACTGCTGCCCCTGACTGACTCAGAGCAAGCCCGCGTCACCCAGGCATTAACCCACCTTTATGAGAGCGGCATTCACGCCTGCGCGATCGCCCTACTGCATGGCTACCGCTACCCCGCCCACGAACAACAAATTGCCGCGATCGCCCACCAGATCGGTTTCACCCAAATCTCAGTCTCCCACCAAGTCAGCCCCCTAATGAAACTCGTCAGCCGGGGCGACACCACCGTCGTTGATGCCTACCTCTCACCCATCCTGCGCCGCTACGTCGAACAAGTCTCCAGCCAATTACCCCCTTCCCTCACCCCCTCACCCACGCCCCAACTCCTCTTCATGCAATCCAATGGTGGACTGACGGATGCTCGCGTGTTTCAGGGGAAGGACAGCATTCTTTCTGGACCAGCGGGGGGGATTGTGGGAGCGGTACAGACGAGCAGAATGGCGGGACTGGAGAAAATTATCACCTTTGATATGGGCGGCACGTCGACTGATGTGGCGCATTATGCCGGGGAGTATGAGCGGGCGTTTGAAACGGAAGTGGCCGGGGTGCGATTACGGGCACCGATGATGGCGATTCATACTGTCGCGGCAGGGGGTGGGTCGATGCTGGTGTTTGATGGGGCGCGGTATCGAGTGGGGCCAGCTTCGGCGGGAGCGCATCCGGGGCCAACCTGTTATCGGCGGGGCGGGCCATTAACGGTGACGGATGCCAATGTCATGTTAGGGCGCATTCAGCCCGATTTTTTCCCAGCAGTGTTTGGCAGGGAAGGGAATTTGCCCCTCGATCGCGAGATTGTGCAGACCCAATTTGCGCAACTCGCCACGACCATTCAGCAGGCGACGGGGGATGGGCGCACGCCGGAACAAGTGGCGGCAGGATTTCTGGCGATCGCCGTGGAAAAAATGGCGAATGCGATCAAAAAGATTTCCGTGCAGCGGGGATATGACATTACGCAATATACCCTCTGCTGTTTTGGGGGGGCGGGGGGTCAACATGCCTGCGCGATCGCCGATGCGTTGGGGATGCGGCAGGTGTTCATCCATCCCTATGCCGGGGTGCTATCGGCCTATGGCATGGGTTTGGCGAATCAGAGCGTGATGCAGGAACAGGCGTTAGAAATTCCGTTGAATGAGGCCGCGATCGCTCCTCTGACCGAGTGTTTAGCGCGACTGGAAGCCCAGGGCAAGCAGGAACTCCAACCGCAACTGGAGGATGATACCCTCATGCAAACCTTGCGCCGCGTTCATCTCCGCTATGCTGGCACCGACTCCGCCCTGATCGTTAACTTTGGCACCCTGAGCGAGATGCTGGCTCAGTTTGAAACCGCCCACTACCAGCGGTATGGCTTCATTGCCCCCAACAAAGCGCTGATCATCGAAGCCGTTTCCGTGGAAGTGATCGGTCTGATCGCCCAAATTCAGGAACCTGCCGTCAGCGAGCCTCGCCAACAACCCTTAACCCCCATTGCCACGCGATCGATGTATGTTGCCGATGGCTGGCAACCCGTTCCGCTATATCAACGAGACGCACTCTTGCCGGGAGATGTGATCAGCAGTCCCGCGATCGTCCTGGAAGCCACTGGCACCAATGTGATTCTCCCTGGTTGGGCGGGAGTGATCACGGAGCGGGGACAGTTGCTGGTGCAAAGGGAGGAGGGAGGGGCAGGAATGAGAGGGAGGAGAGGGAGTCAGGAGTCAGGAGTCAGAAGTCAGGAGTCAAAAGCAGGCGTATTGCGATCGCCCTTACCCATCCAGCCGTTGTCTCCCTCTCTCCCTCCTGATTCCACACCTCCCTCTCCCTCCCTCCCCCTCCCAGATCCCGTTTTGCTGGAGATCTTCAACCACTTGCTGATGGCGATCGCGGAACAAATGGGATTGACGCTGCAAAACACGAGCTACTCAGTCAACATCAAAGAGCGCTTGGATTTCTCTTGCGCCATTTTTGATCGGCAGGGACAACTGGTGGCGAATGCGCCCCATATTCCTGTGCATTTGGGGTCGATGGGCGAAAGTGTGCAGGCGCTCCGGCGCGATCGCGGCGATCGCCTACAACCCGGCGATGTCTACGTCCTCAACAACCCCTACAACGGCGGCACCCACTTACCCGATGTCACCGTCATCACGCCCGTCTTTGTTGATTTAGAGGCAATTCATCAGGAACACCCCCAACCCCCAACCCCCAACCCCCAACCCCTCTTCTACGTCGCCTCCCGTGGGCATCACGCTGACATTGGTGGTCTGACACCCGGATCGATGCCGCCGAATAGTACGCATATTGAGCAGGAAGGGGTATTGATTAACCTGTTCCAATTGGTGCAGCAGGGAGAATTTCAGGAAGCGGCATTGCTGGATTTGTTAACCGCAGGGCGTTATCCCGTGCGGAATCCGGCACAAAATTTAGCGGATTTGAAGGCGCAGGTGGCGGCGAATGCGAAAGGGGTGCAGGAACTCCAGCAGATGGTCAAACAGTTTGGGCTGGCCACCGTACAAGCCTATATGCAGCATATTCAGGACAATGCGGCAGCGGCGGTGCGACGGGTGATTGATCGCTTGCAGGATGGGCGCTTTACCGTCGAGTTGGATGATGGCTGTCAGATTCAGGTAGCGATTACCTGCGATCGCGCGGCTCAAACTGCCACCATCGACTTTACGGGCACCTCCCCCCAACAGCCGACGAATTTCAATGCCCCCTTAGCAGTCTGCAAAGCGGCTGTCCTGTATGTGTTCCGAACGCTGGTGGAGGACGACATTCCGCTGAATGCAGGCTGTCTCGAACCGCTGCAAATTATCGTGCCAGAAGGCTGTTTGCTGAATCCTCGCTATCCAGCGGCAGTGGTGGCGGGCAATGTGGAAACCTCCCAGGCGGTGACGGATGCCCTCTATGGCGCGTTGGGCGTGATGGCCGCGTCTCAAGGCACGATGAATAATTTCACCTTTGGCAGCGATCGCTATCAGTACTACGAAACCATTT
>JAIXVO010000629.1 GCA_027482985.1 Cyanobacteriota bacterium | reverse complement strand
TTGAATGCCATTTTTGCCGAATGCCTGCGCCAGTTCGTGATACACCCGATATTGTCGCTGGAGAGTTTTGAGTTCGGTGCTGAGGGTATCCTGCTGTGTCGTCAGAGTCGCAAATTGTTGTTGTTGTTGTTCCAGTCTGCCGAGAGCTGCTAACTGTTCATCTAATTCAGTCCGGCGCTGTTGTAAGCGTTGTTCTAAAGTGAGAATCGATTTTTGTAAATCGGGAGTTTGTTCGAGATTGTTTAGCAAGGTTTGAGTTTGGGCTTGATTCAGTTGGAGTGCAAGCTGTCGTTCTTTTAAGCTCTGGGTTAGTTCTTGTACTCGTTGCTGCATTCTAGGATAGTGCTGTTGGGCGCGGAGGAGTTCTTGATAGCGGAGTTGCCACACTTGTTCTGACCGAATCGCAGCCTGTAAAGCATTGTGCTGTTCCAGGTTATAACCAATGTCTGCAAGCTGTTGATCAAAGTTTTGTAATTGCAGCGCGGTCGTTTGATGCAATTGCTCTAAGTCCTGCTGGGCAGTGGCTAGATGCATTTCCAGATCGGGTTGACGTTGTTCAATTTGGGTTTGTCGCCGCTGGGCTTGTTTAAGTTCCGCCTGCTTAATTTCGGCCCATCGCCAGCGATCGACATCCCCCCGCGCCAGAGCATGATTTTTTTCGTCGTAGTTCAATTCCTGCAACCGCTGATCCAGCAGGCTCAGTTCGGCTTGTAGATCGGTGGCATATTCGCCCTGTTGCAGCGATCGCTCAATTGCAGTCATTTCCGTCGTCACTTGCGTTAAAGTCTGCTGCACCCCGATGATTGCCTGAAGTTGGGCTTGCAGTTGCCCCCGGCGCTCTAATTCGGTGGGATATTGATGTAACTCCTGTTCCAGTTCGCGATATTCCTGGCGCAAAATCTGGATTTCTCGCTCGGAAGCCGACAGTTGTTCGCGCAAGACCCAGAGTTGATTCAAAATTTCGGCATGGTGCTGCTGATGTTTAGCTAGGACAACGGCGCGGTGATGCTCATCCAGGGGGCGATCGCACAGGGGGCAGGGCAGATAGGTGGCATCGGTGGCATCTGGGGTATCGGTTTGCAGCAACTCAATTTTTTGTTCAATGTCTGCCAGTTGCGCTTCATAGTTGCGTTGCTCAATTTGCAATCGCTCCATAAAGTTGCGCCGCTCCAACCCTTTTTCCCGCACTTGCTGTTGATAGGCGCGGCGTTGTTCTAAAGTCTGAATGCGATCGCTGACTTGTAGCACCGCCACTTGCAAATCGGGCTGGCGGTCTTGTTGCAGTTGGAGTTGGCGGGAGGAGGCCAAGAGTTCATCTAACCGGGCGGAGAGGCGTGCCTGATTGCGATCGAGTTGCGTTTGCAATTGCTGACGGCGTTGCAGCAGGGGCGCGGCCTGGAGTTGCAGTTGATCCAGTTGGTGCAGGTGCGATCGCGCGGCTTGCAAGGATTTCAACCCGTCTTCCACCGTTGTCGCTTTGCGGAGAGTTTGCTGAATTTCAGCGGCTTGTTGGTGCAGGGCTTCGAGTTGGGCTTGCCAATGTTGGATCGTCGTTTGCAGGGCGGCGGCTTGTTCTGCCTGTTGCTGGAGATATTGCTGGCGTTGCGTTTGGGCTAACTGATGGGTTTTGAACCGGGCTGACAGTTGTGCTTCCTGGGTTTGCAAAGTCTGGAATTGCGCATAACCTGCCGCGATCGCAGCTTCCTGGTGCAACCAGGCTTCCAGGTCTTGCTGTTGTTGTTGGGCGGCGGTCAATTCTTGCTGTAACCGCTGACAATCCTGAGTTAACACGCGCTGTTGTTGTTGCTGCCAGGAGAGTTGCTGTTGCCAGGTGTGGCGTTGCTGTTGGCTGGCTTGGAGGGTTTGCAGTTGTTCAGTGTCGAAGGTCTGCTGCTGTTGGGTTTGCGCCAGGGTCGAGGCCAGTTGCGATCGCGCCTCGTCAATGCCCGCTTGTTGTTCCAGTTGGGTTTGAATTTGGGTGAGGTTGCGGTCTAACAACTCAATTTGCCCTTTCAGATGACGCGACTGATCCCGCGCCCGTTCTGCCAGTTCGTCGTACTGCGTCAGTTTTAGCAGGTCGGCCAAAATTTGTTTGCGCTCACCCGGTCGCTTCAGCATGAACTCGTCTGCCCGTCCCTGCCGTAAGTAGGCAGAGTTGACGAAGGTTTCATAGTCCAATCGCAGGTGATCGAGAATCAGTTGTTGCGTCGCCCGCACGCCTTTCGCCGTCAGGGAGCGGAATTGCAGCGGTACTGATGGGGTGGCGGGGACATTGATCGCGACTTGCAAATCCAAGGTGGTGGATTGCGATCGCTGGCGACTGCGAAGGATGCGATAGGTTTGTTGATTGTGGATGAATGTGAAATCGACCAACGCTTCGGCAGACCCTTGATGAATCACATCATCTTCTGAGTTGGCGCGACTTTCCCCCCAAATTGCCCAAGCGATCGCTTCCAAGAGGGACGACTTGCCTGCGCCGTTCGCGCCACAAATGCAGGCTGTGTGCAGTCCTTGAAAGCTGAGGGTGGCTTCCCGATAACTGAGAAAGTTTTTGAGAACCAAGCGCAGGGGAATCATGATGTACCAGTGCTAACCGTAACCCAGTTTGGTGAACAGCGCAGGCTAAAAATGATCTGGATGAAGCGGGGTAGCTCCGGCACTTTCAGCCTGTTCCATCTTAGATTAGCAGTACAATCGATCTTTAGTACAGAGGATCGTCCAGACATTTGCCCATCGCGAATCTGCGACAAGTCGCTGGAGCGATTTTGGTTGCTCCAGCGGGGATTATTTTTTAGTTCAGATGTTCTTACGATTAACTCGTGGCAGTTGCCGTAAAATGCAATGGATCGCCCACGCGGATAGTCTTTCCGGCGGCATTAGGGATTTGCGTATTGACCGCTAGCCGAAAGAAATGATTGAACCGCGATCGCGGTGCCCAGGTCGGTAAGGTTGCTTGTCGGTGGCTGGAAAAGGTTGTTTGAAAGTGGCGATCGGGTGTGCCAGTCCGGGAGTTCCGCGTCACGACAACACAGCGCTGACAGGGATTGATGCCCCATAGCGGCACGTCCCCAATTTGAAATGACACGGGATCGCCGCTGGCACTGCACAGTTGATCTTCCCAGAAAGCCGGTACGCCAGCGATCTCAATGTTGCTGCGGAAGCGCCGCCGCACTTCGTCTATGGTGCAATCTGGAAACCAGGCCGCGATCGCCTCCAGGGTGGCAGTGCTGACGATCGTCGGGCCAGGGGAAGCCGTATCGTCTGGAAAACCCATGTCGGTGTTCTGGTGCAGCGCGATCGGAAACTGGA
>JAIXVO010000645.1 GCA_027482985.1 Cyanobacteriota bacterium | reverse complement strand
CTATATTTCAGAGGACACTGTGAAAAAACACTTGGGTAACATTCGCACTAAACGTCAGAGTTACCTGGATGAAGCAGAATGGCAACAAGAAAGTTCGACCAAACGCTATTCCGCTTAACCCTGAATGACTCCTGTGGGGTGGGCATCTTGACCGCCCCATCCCACAGGCCTCTAACGGGCCCCAAATCCCGCTTTCTCCGGTTTTTTCCCTTTCGGTTTCTCCTTCTTCAACTCCAACAACGCTTCTTGAAACAACGTATGGAGATGTAACGGCACACTGGCAACTTCGGGTAGTTCCGGCTCCGAGGCTTTGCCATACTCCTGGAGCAATGCCGTTAAGTCCTGCGGCACCTGGAACGTGGGACGGTCTAAAGTTGCTTGCAAAACAGTCGCGAGGGCGGTGGGATATTGCGTTGCCAGCCGTTGCCAGACGAACCAATTCATATCCGCATGGGCTAAGTTTTGCTTGATCAATTTGGACGTATCCGGCGCGATCGCCCCTTGTTCCAGCAGCGTTTGCAAGCGGGTATAATCTGCCAGAAACACCTGTCCCCAGCGCGGGTGGGAGAGGGCGGTCACCTGTTCGGCGTGCTTCAAGTGGGGCGGCAACTCCACCTGCGTCGCGGCCATTTTGAGGGCACCCTTCTTTTCCAGCAATTGGGTTGCGGTTTTGCCATCCACCCCCATCGCGGCGGCGGCTTCTGTTAACTCTTCCGGCGCGGCACCCGATTCCGCCGCTAATTCCGCCAATGATTTAGAACTATCTAAACCCGCTGCTGCCAGTTGCGCTTCGGTATTCAGCGTTTGCATTTCGGCCAGCTTCCGACTCAGTTCGGAGCCGGATAGCGTCACTTCATCGCTGCCAAAGAAATCCACAAAATTTTGGTGATACTGCTCCACCGATTGCCACGCCGCCTCTAACAATTCCGGTGCATCGCTATAAAGATGCTGCTTATAGGCTTGCTTAAAATTCCCGATCGCGACTGCCAACTTCGGTTTGCCCAGTTTGCCTAAAGATGTCCACGGACTAAAAAAGATCCAATTACTGGCATCCCAGGGCGCAATTTGAGTCAGGATAATTTCACCGACTTTCAGCCGTGTCATGGCTGCTGCGGCAGTGGTCGTGATGGGTTTGACGGTATAGCGACGGGCGGTCGTCCAGTTCATCAACTCAAACCCATCCGGCAAAATTTGCAGAATTTCAAACAGCCCGACAAAGCCCCGCTGCCAAGCTTCAACTTGCTGGCGATCGCGGGTGGATAAGTCGGGGGTAGCGGCGAGAAACAATTCAATGGGCGTTTGGGAACCAACTTTGCCCTCAATCAGAAAGCGATCAATCATTAAACTGCGCTGGTGCAATTCCGGTTGTTGCGATCGCGCGGATTGGGTTGCACTAAATGTTTCTAACGCTACAGCGAGATCATCTTCTGCATCTAACACAAAATCAGTCAGAGCTTGTTTCAGTTCATTTGCTGATTGATTGCGATCGTCCACGTTGCGCCTCATCTCTCGTCAGTCGTACCCTACTCTGGAGTCGCAGAACACAACCACCCTCGCAAGAGAGAAACCAAATGAAATCCATCTATTCATAAAGTCATAGTTTTTTCAAATGGCAATGTTCCCGCTCCAATTAACGTAGGGGCGAATGGGCTCAGGTCGAAGCCCAACCCCTCTTCCAAAACGGGGCGCGGGGAGCAACGTTTCGGTTCGGCACTAATATACTTCACGCACCAAAACCGCCCTCACCCCCGCCCCCTCTCCCATTTTGGGAGAGGGGAGAAAGATTGGATTAGTTCCCCTGCTCCCAGAGCGGGAGCAGGGGTTAGGGGATGAGGGCAGCTATTTTGGTGTGTCAGGTATGTTAATGCCTTCGGTTCTCATTCTCCCAGTTTTGGGAGAAGGGGCTAGGGGATGAGAGCTGAAACCGTTGCGTGTCAGTGCGTTTTACTTCAGTTGAAGCCAGTGATGGTAATTCGCCCACAGGCTGCCTTAACCCAGGGCTATTTCATTCTAATTGAGCAATTGATATGATATCCAGGTCATTGCTTAAATCCTGATACCCGATGTCACAACTTGCCATTGTCGAAGCCTTTGCCGACCTTTGTGACCGTCGTCGCACAGCGGGACAACGTCACCAGCAGACGCTGTGTCTGGCTCTGTTCACCCTGGCAGTGGCGGCCGGGAATCGCGGCTTTCTCGCCATTGGGGATTGGCTGAAAGCGTACCACGTTGAATTAGTTGCCCTATTTCAACCGCCCAAAGACCGGTTGCCCTCTTACAGCACGATTCGACGGGTACTGTTGGGGGTAGATTACCGAGAGTACTCGGCTTGCTTGGCTCAATTCTTCGGCATCAAACCCTTGCCAGGAGGAACGATTGCCAGCGATGGTAAAGTGCTGCGCGGATCCTATGAAGCCATCAGTGATGACCCCAGCGTCGAATCGCATCCCGCCATTCTGTTGGTGAGTGCCTACATCGTTGAGCGGGGATTGATTCTGGAACCCTATGAGGTAGACTCAAGAACCAATGAAATCACGGCACTCCCTGCTTTCATTGAACAGATGGCGCTCAAGGGAGTGGTCTTTGCCTTTGATGCCATCAGCACCCAAAAAAACAGCACAGACTATCATTGAGAGTGGCAACGATTATTTGGGCGCACTCAAGGGTAACCAATCCGGTTTGCTGACGGCAGTCGAGACTCACTTCCAAGCGCAACAGAGCATGCAACAGATCAACAAAGGGCATGGTCGCATCGAAAAACGCACGATTAGCATCACGCACTGCTTGGATGCCATTCCTGATTTTCCAGGTCTGCAAACGCTGATTCGAGTCCAATCAGAACGCCAAGTGCATCGTGCCAACATCATTGAAGTCTCGCACGAAACTCGTTACGATGTTGCTTCGTTTCGCGAGAGTGTACAAGCCTTTGCTAACCGCATTCGGGGCTACTGGGGGTCGAAAACAAGGTGCATTATGTCCGGGATGTGACCCAAGGCGAAGATGCTTGCCGCATCCGCACCTCACCCTTGATCCAAACTTGGGCAATTGCACGTAATTTCGCACTCAATTTGTATCGCAGCAATGGTTTTCAGAACATGGCTCAAGCTCAACGTCTGGCTGGCTTCAGCCTTAATATACTCAAAGATTTATTTAGAATGAAATAGCCCTGCTTTAAGGTTGACCTGAAAAAACCGATGGATCAATAAGAAGTGCCGGGGCATAACCGCTGGCACCCTGATATCCCGGCTGTCGTTTCTGTGAATCCGGGCGATGTTTTTCGGATTGAATGTAAGGACTGGACGGATGGTCAAATTAAAGACAACGACGACCCAACTGACATTAAAGATGTTGATTTAACCGTTGTTCATGTGCTCAGTGGCTCGATCTATGTGAACGGGGCGCAACCCGGCGATATCCTGGTGGTTGATCTGGTCGATATTGGTGCCCTACAAGGCGATGAGTGGGGCTTTACCGGAATCTATGCCAAGGAAAATGGGGGCGGATTCCTGACGGATCATTTCCCCACCGCAGCGAAAGCCATCTGGGATTTTCAGGGGATCTATTGTTCGTCGCGGCACATCCCTGGCGTGAAGTTTGCAGGGCTAACCCATCCCGGCTTAATTGGTTGTGCGCCTTCCCACGAATTGCTGGCGAAATGGAATCAGCGGGAGACGGAATTGGTGTCTTCCATGCCAGATTTGCGCACTTATGGCGCTGGCATGATGGAGGATACGCCCGTGTTAGCGGCCTTACCCAATCCGCAGAATGCCATTTTGGGGACATTACCTGCGACGGATTACGATCGCGTCGCTGCCGAGGCCGCCCGCACAGTCCCGCCTCGTGAACATGGGGGGGCAACTGCGACATCAAGAACCTCTCGCGCGGCACCCGGATTTATTTTCCGGTGTATGTGGAAGGGGCGAAGTTGTCGATGGGTGATATTCACTTCTCCCAAGGGGATGGGGAAATTTCCTTCTGTGGCGCGATCGAAATGTCGGGTTTCATCGATCTGCATGTCGATATCATCAAGGGCGGCATGGAGAAATACAGTATGGTGAATCCCATCTTTAAGCCGGGTCCGGTGTAACCCCGGTATTCGGAATATCTGGTGTTTGAAGGCATCTCGGTCGATGAATTTACGGGCAAGCAATATTTTATGGATGCTCACATTGGTTACCGACGAGCGTGTTTGAATGCGATCGCCTATCTCCAAAAGTTCGGTTTCACGGGTGAGCAGGCGTATCTGTTGCTCAGTTGTGCATCGGTGGAAGGTCGGTTGAGCGGCATTGTGGATATTCCGAATGCCTGTTGCACGATCGCCATTCCGACAGCGATTTTTGACCAAAATATTTTGCCCACTTGAGCCTGGAGATGTGCTGATGCCTCTGTACGATTTTCGTTGCGCGACCTGTGGTGAGTTTGAAGCTTGGCGATCGCTGGCAGAGTTGGATCAAGTCTGCCACTGCCCAACCTGTGCAGCGGAGGCAAAACGGTTGTTGTCTGCCCCGAATCTCAAACTCAACTCCAGTGGGTTGAGTTTGCGCCGCCCTGAATTGCAGGAACCGCAACTCGTCAAGCGCGATCGCGACCCCAAACCCACTCGCAACCAACCCGCACATGGTCGTCCCTGGATGATTGGGCATTAAGGTCTTCCCAACCCAGTCATTCGGTCAAGGGTAGGATGTCGCCAAGCCGAAAACTTGCGACAATCAACCCTAAGACTGAATTGGAGAGAGTCATGACTCATTCATTTCGATGCAGACCAATAGCGATCGCGGTGATGGCAGTTTCCTGGAGTGGACTGCTGGGATTACCGCCCAATGGGGCGATCGCGAATGAATCGCCCCCGCCCACCAGTTCGGTACCAGCGCCGACAAGCCCACCGGATACAACCATCGGAACCCTCGATCGCCAGCCAGAACCAACTCCGGATGAGCGATCGCCCGATCCGCTAAAGGAAGATCGCGTCTATATTAGCGATGTTTACCCCGAATACTGCCGCAGCTACTTTTTCCGGCGGGATTGGGTCAGCTTATTTGAATATCGCGAAACCATGTATCGCTGCTTGTATGGTCCCGATCGCTGGCGGTAGCGGGGATAGTTGAGCGATCGCGCTGGGGTTAAATCAACTTGGTGCCATGGTTCCACCTCTTATAACGGTTGAGTGGGTATGGAGGATTGACGTTCAGAGGGCAAAATTGCATAGCCTGACGGGAAGACCAACCGAAAACTAAAGCGATCGCTCATGTAAAAGGCATCTCGGTAGTCCCTGGAATCCAGGTTTGCAGATGTCTGGGCAATGAGTTGAGAACTCAAGTTAGAACCGAATGGGGATGAACTTAGCACAGAGCTGGAAGGCACCACGCTAACGATCATCAAATCCATCAAGCAACTTGTCGGAACTCAGTATTTCATAGAATGTAGGGAATGATGCTGAAGGTGGGATCAAGTGAAATTGAACTCATTAATACTCACTACCCTATCCGGCATTGATTCCCGCATGCAGTTCGTTACCAAAATCGAACAAGCAGGGCATTTAGGTGAAAATTGGGGTTGATTTCGGAAATTACCTGCCAAAGACCGTACCCTCACAGGTTTACCATCTTCTGCCTGCTGAGACGTGCCAGCGGCGCGTCTCTACATCTCGTCTCTTCCGGCTTCTGACTTCTGGCTTCTGACTTCTGACTTCTGACTTCTGACTCCTGACCCTCCCTCAAAATTGCCGCGTCCATTCTTGCCAGCGTTCAACCACGACTTTGGTTTGGGTGAAAAACTCGACTGCGTGTTGGCCCTGGCCATGCAGATCCCCAAAGAAGCTGTCTTTCCAGCCGCTAAAGGGGAAAAATGCCATCGGTGCGGCGACACCAATATTGATCCCAATGTTGCCAGCTTCGGCTTTGTAGCGAAACTTGCGGGCGGCGGCACCGCTGGAGGTG
>JAIXVO010000056.1 GCA_027482985.1 Cyanobacteriota bacterium | reverse complement strand
TGTCCGTAAGTTATTTTGCCCTGGTGCAATTTGCGGAAGCAGAATTAATTGCCGACCATGTGAGTGGCATTGCCTGGTATCCGCTCGACCAAGTGCCAGAATTGGCCTTTGACCATCAACAAATTTTGGCTTATGGGCATCGGCGCTTACGCAATAAGTTGGAATATAGCCCAGTGGCCTTTGAAGTGTTGCCCGAACTCTTTACCCTGAGTGATTTGTACCAACTCTATACAACCGTGTTGGGCGACAACTTTTCCGACTATTCCAACTTCCGCACCCGCCTGCTGAAACTCGGCTTTCTCGCTGATACCGGGGTGAAAGTGTCACGGGGAGCCGGACGGCCTGCCACCCTGTACCGCTTCGATGCGGACGCTTTTGCCCCGTATAAAGACAAACCCATGGTGTTTATTTAACTGGTATGGTTGAGGGTTAAGAAAACCCATTGAATCACCCGACTTGTTTGCCGCCTTGTCCTTTTGATTGAGTCCCTACCCTTATGAAAATTGCGATCGCCCAACTGAATCCCACCATCGGCGACATTGCGGGTAACGCCCAGCAGTTACTCACCGCCGCCCACCAAGCCGCCGCTGCGGGTGCCCAATTATTCCTCACGCCGGAACTGTCGCTGTGTGGCTACCCGCCCCGCGATCTGCTGATGCACCCCGATTTTCTGGACTCAATGCAGGCGACCTTGGCGCAATTGGCGATCGCGCTCCCCGCCCAACTCACAGCCATCATTGGACTGGTGACGGTCAATCCGCAGGCTGGCATCGCCGGGGGCAAACCCCTGTTTAACAGCAGTGCCTTGATCGCCAACGGACAGATTCAGCAAATCTTTCACAAACGGTTGCTCCCCACCTACGATGTGTTCGACGAAGATCGCTACTTTGAACCTGGCACCGACCCCAACCATTTCCGGCTGAACGCGACCGCTCATCCCCTCCATATTGGTGTCACCATTTGCGAAGACCTGTGGAACGACGAAGAATTTTGGGGCAAACGCAGCTACGAAATTAATCCGATCGCGGATCTGGCGCAAGTGGGTGTCGATCTGACGGTGAATCTCTCCGCGTCCCCCTTCACGGTGGGCAAGCAGGCACTTCGGGAGGCAATGCTGAAGCACACGGCCACCCGCTTTAATCAGCCCGTGATTTATGTGAATCAGGTGGGGGGGAATGATGACCTGATTTTTGATGGTAATAGTGTGGCCTTCAACCGCAAAGGGGAATTGGTCTGCCGCGCCCATGCGTTTCAAGCCGATTTGGTGTTTGTGGAGTATGACCCGGAACAGCAAGATTTAGTGGCGCTCCCGGATGCGATCGCGCCCCTCCCTGCGACTGAAGATGCCGAAATCTGGCAAGCGTTGGTGTTGGGTGTGCAGGACTATGCTCGCAAGTGTGGCTTCTCGAAGGCTGTAATTGGCTTGAGTGGCGGGATTGATTCGGCATTAGTGGCGGCGATCGCGGCAGCTGCCCTCGGTCGGGAAAATGTGTTGGGCGTGTTGATGCCCTCCCCTTACAGTTCCGACCACTCCATCAGCGATGCCCTCCAGCTCGCGGAAAATTTGGGCATCCATACCCAAACCCTACCCATCGGCGACTTAATGCAGGGCTTCGACCAGACCCTCGCCCCCCTGTTTGCCGAGACGGAATTCGGTTTAGCCGAAGAAAACGTCCAATCCCGGACGCGGGGCACCCTGCTAATGGCCATCTCCAACAAATTCGGGCACTTACTCCTCTCAACCGGCAACAAGTCAGAAATGGCCGTCGGCTACTGCACCCTCTATGGCGACATGAACGGTGGTCTGGCCGTCATCGCGGATGTGCCGAAGACCCGCGTCTACTCCTTGTGTGAATGGCTGAATCAGACTCAGGCAGAAGGCAGAGGGCAGGGGGCAGGAGGCAAAGAGCAGATCGGCGGAAGTCAGGAGTCAGGCTTTGGCGTGAGCGTTCAGCCGAACGGAGCCAGAAGTCAGAAGGTGGAAGTGATTCCGGTGAATATTTTGACGAAAGCGCCGAGTGCTGAGTTGAAGCCGGGACAGGTGGATCAGGATTCGCTGCCGCCCTACGAAATTTTGGACGACATTTTGGCGCGCTTGATCCACAACCACCAAACACCCGATCAAATTGTGGCCGCCGGTCATGATCCTGCCGTCGTCAATAAAATTACTCGCCTCGTCGCTCGCGCCGAATTTAAGCGGCGGCAAGCTCCCCCCGTCCTGAAAGTCACCGATCGCGCCTTTGGCATTGGCTGGCGGATGCCGATCGCCAATCGCTGGTTACCCAAAACCACAGAAATCTTGGAACAAGCGGCGATCGGGGTCGGGAGATAGGGCGGAAGAGGGAGGGAAGGGAGGGAGAGGGAGGGGAAGGGAGTTGGAAAACAGGAGTTAGTCATCTTGCTTGAGCGCGCGATCGCCCGCTCGGAAGAGTGGATTCAGCCAATGCGATCGGCAGGGCGGGTTTGAGCAGGTATCTAGCCAACACCCAAAGATTGCCGCAAACCCCGCTCCTACCAGAAAACGTAGCATTCCATTCGCTCTGACTTGTGACTCCTACCCCAAACCCCGGATAGACGTTCCAACAGAACGTCTCTACCCATGCCCTTCTTTTCCCTCCCGCGCCCTCCCTTCCTCTCCCTCATCCTCCCTTCTCCCCGATACAGGCATTTCCCAACTTCTGCTATAAGCTAGACAGCAAAGCTGATTTGTCGGAATTGGGATGTCGATGAGTACTACAACTGGCACGACTCAAGCGTTTTTAGCTGGCGTTGCTCCCTTCGATCGCTTATCGAGTGAGGCGCTAACGCGGTTGATTGCGTCTACGCAACTGTTGCGCTATCGGATGGGCCAACCGATTGTCGTGAAAGAGAAGATGCCTGCCCAAATTGCCGTGTTGATGGAGGGGCAGGCGCGGTTGCTGGGCTACGATCCCAACAGCCAGTTGCCGGGGACGCTGCAACGGTTAGAGCCGGGAGCAATTTTGGGCTGGGTGAGTGTGTTGCGGGGGGTGGCCTGTGAAACCGCGATCGCCTCGACGGAATCCGTTTGCTTGATGATCCCAACGCCCGTCTTCCTGAATTTGTTGGAACAGGAGACTCAGTTTGCGGCCTATTTCACGGAGCAACCCGCGTTGATCGAAGTGTTTGAGCTGCTGGCGATGGATTTGAAAGAGCGGGCAGACAGCGATCGCGTGTTGCAAAGTGCTGGGGTGGAGGATTTACGGCAACTGGCGGTGAAAGTGTGGGGGCAGGCCAGCATTGTCAATGTGAATGGCAACAAACAGGTGGGGCAGGGATTGGATCGCGATCGCCTGTGGCTGATTAGTGGCGGCAAACCCGCAACTGATTTGCCCGTGGGACAACCTTACCAACCCGATGCCGCGCCCCGTTCGCAGGGTGTGACGCGGTTGTTAGGACTGGAGGCGACGCTCCTCTCTCCCGCGATCGCCCCAGTTGATCCAGTTGAGGCGGCACCCACCGGGACTGACCCCGTCTCACCGACTGACATTCCCTACGCGCCCAACTACCCAGCAGAACCAGATTATTTACTGGAGGAAGAACCTCGCAAGCAGTATCCTTACGTTTCTGGGAAGGGGCAAGTCGAGGCCGCACTCGCCTGTTTTCAGATGTTATCGCAACATCTCTCGATTCCCTTCCGGCGGGACAATTTGCGCAAGGTGCTGGTGAATCAGTACGATCGCGTCGGTTCCTTATCGCTGATGACCTGTGGCGCGATCGCCGAGATGATGAACCTGAGTGCCCAATTGGTGAATGTGCCAGCGAGTAGCATCGGGCGGTTACAGGCTCCGGCGATCGTCAGTTGGCAGGATAGTTTTGCGGTGCTGTACGAAATCAGCGAGAAAAATATCGTGCTGGGAGTGCCGCAGTCGGGCATCGTGCGCCAGAAGACGAGCGAATTTGTGCAGGTGTGGGGCGAAGAGGGACAAGTGCTGTTGCTGCAACCGACGCGCTACACCCAACAACAAAAGTTTGGCTTGAGTTGGTTCTTACCCTATCTCTACAAGTATCGACGAGTCCTGATCGAAGTTTTAATTGCCTCCTTTTTTGTGCAATTATTTGGGCTGGCGAATCCCCTGATGACCCAGGTGATTATCGACAAAGTGTTAGTCCAAAACAGTGCGGACACCTTACAAGTATTGGGCATTTTCCTGATTGTGATTGCCCTGTTTGAGGCATTGCTCACCAGTTTACGGACTTTCCTATTTGTCGATACCACGAATCGGATTGACCTGGCACTGGGGACAGAAATCATCAACCATCTGTTGCGCCTGCCATTACGCTACTTTGAACGGCGACCCGTCGGGGAACTCTCAACCCGGATTAATGAACTGGAAAACATTCGCCAATTCATGACCACCACGGCGCTGACCGTAGTGCTGGATGCAGTGTTTTCAGTCATTTACATCGTCGTGATGATTTTCTATAGCTGGCAACTCACGCTAGTCGCACTGGCGACCATTCCCTTGTTCGCTTTATTGACGGCGTTAGTCTCCCCCATTGTGCGACGACAACTCCGCGCTAAAGCTGAACGCAATGCGGAAACACAATCTTATTTGGTCGAAGTCTTATCCGGGATTCAAACCGTCAAGGCTCAGAATATTGAGTTGCGCACCCGTTGGAAATGGCAAGAACGCTATGCCCGTTATGTCAGTACTGGGTTTAAAACGGTGCAAACAGTGACGGCAGCGAGTTCCACCAGTCAGTTTCTCAACCAACTGTCGAGTTTGCTGGTGCTGTGGGTGGGAGCTTACCTGGTGTTGCAACAGGAACTCACCTTAGGGCAACTGATCGCCTTCCGGATCATTGCCGGATATGTCACAAGTCCGCTCTTGCGCCTGACCCAACTTTGGCAAAACTTTCAGGAAACGGCACTATCGCTGGAACGCTTGGCGGATATTGTCGATACGCCGATGGAGTCGGATGACAGCGATCGCAATCACATCTCGATGCCGTTGATCAAAGGTGCGGTCAAGTTTGAGAATGTGTCGTTCCGGTTCAATCCCAGTGGGCCGATGCAACTTAGTAATATTAGTGTCGAGTTTCCCGCAGGGGCGTTTGTCGGCGTGGTGGGGCAGAGTGGTTCTGGGAAGAGTACCCTGATGAAACTGCTGCCCCGCCTGTATCCCCTGGAATCGGGACGGATCTTAATTGATGCCTACGACATTAATAAAGTGGAACTGTATTCCTTGCGGCGACAAATTGGCATCGTCCCACAAGACACTTTATTGTTTGAAGGCACGATTCAAGAAAACATCGCCCTCAACTATCCCGACGCTTCCAATGAAGAAATCATTGAAGCCGCGAGAGTTGCCGCCGCTCACGACTTCATTATGAACTTGCCGAATGGCTACAGTACCCAGGTGGGAGAGCG
>JAIXVO010000773.1 GCA_027482985.1 Cyanobacteriota bacterium | reverse complement strand
TGGAAATACGGGTTAGTGTCGCGGGAGCAGTGGGAGCGGATGTTTGATTGGTTAGCAGGGTAATCGGTAATGGGTAATGGGTAATTGGTAATGGGTAATGGGTAATGGGTAATGGGTAATAGAGGGCGATGTTAGTGGAAAGTGGGGTGAGAGGGGTGAGAGGGTGTGAGTTAGGGAATAGACAACAGCCTGCCAAGATCAATCACCCATTACCAGTTACCAATCACCCACTACCCACGACCAATCACCAAATACCCATTACCCGTTACCAAATACCCATTACCCATTACCCATTACCCATTACCCATTACCAAATACCCATTACCAAATACCCATTACCCATTACCACCGCCGCCTACTGCCCAAACTCCACCCTCGCCTGCTCCACAATGTCGGCGGTCACAGTATCCACTGCGGCTTCGCGGGCTAAGTGTTCAATGCGTTCTCGGGCCTGCGATCGCACAAAGAAGGGGATATTTTTGAACTTGGCTTTCGCTTCGGGTGTCCACTTCAATTCACCCAAATGAGAGTTATCCATATTCCGAAGTCGCAATCTAACTCAATCCTGTGAGTAGTTTCGGTGCAAGGGGGGACTCGTTCCTTTAAAATATGTGAAGTGATTGAGAAGGACAGAATGCGAGTTGCGATCGTTGGAGCCGGACTGGCAGGATTAGCGGCAGCTGTGGAATTGACCGATGCCGGACATGAGGTGGAGCTGTATGAGGCGCGATCGTTTGTCGGCGGGAAGGTCGGCAGTTGGGTCGATGCGGATGGCAACCATATTGAGATGGGGCTGCACGTCTTTTTCAACAACTATGCGAATCTGTTTGCGCTGATGGAACGGGTGGGCACGTTTGATTCCCTACTACCCAAAGAACACGTCCATAACTTCGTCAATCGCGGCGGGGAGATTGGCGCGTTAGATTTTCGCTTCCTGCTAGGTGCACCCTTTCACGGCCTGAAAGCTTTCTTCACGACGGGACAACTGACCCTGCGGGACAAACTCCAAAACGCGATCGCCCTTGGCACTAGCCCCGTGGTTCCCGGTTTGGTCAGCTACGATGTGGCGATGAAATGGATTCGCGCCCTGGACAAAATTAGCTTTGCCGATTGGTTTCGGCGGCATGGCGGGTCGCAACATAGCCTCAAGCGGATGTGGGACCCGATCGCCCTGGCACTGGGCTTCATCAATACCGAAGCCATTTCCGCTCGGTGTATGCTCACGATCTTCATGATGTTTGCCGCTAAAACGGAAGCCTCGCGGTTGAATATGCTGGCTGGCTCCCCTGCCGAATATTTGCATGAACCGATTGTCAATTACCTGGCAGCCAAAGGCACTAAAATCCACACACGCCGCCAAACTCGTCGCATTTTGTTTGCAGAGCAAAACGGCGAGATGACAGTGACGGGACTGGCGATCGCGAATGGTGACAGCGAAGAAATCATTACCGCCGATGCCTATCTCGCGGCTTGCGATGTGCCCGGAATTCAGCGGTTGTTGCCCCCGGAATGGCGATCGCTCCCCCTCTTCGACAACATCTATCAATTAGAGGCCGTCCCCGTTGTCACCGTCCAACTCCGTTTCGATGGGTGGGTCACAGAAATGCAAGACGCTGCCGAACGCCACCAACTCGACCACGCCGCCGGACTCGACAACCTCCTTTATAGTGCCGATGCCGACTTCTCCTGCTTCGCCGACCTCGCCCTCACCAGCCCCAAAGATTATTACCGGGAAGGACAGGGTTCCCTGATGCAAGTCGTCCTCACCCCCGGCGACCCCTTCATCAAAATGAGCAACGAGGCGATCGTGCAACACGCCCTCAAACAACTGCATGACCTCTTCCCCTCCTCCCGCGACCTCACCTGCACCTGGACGAGCGTCGTCAAACTCGCCCAATCGCTGTATCGCGAAGAACCCGGCAAAGACCCTTTCCGCCCCACCCAAAAAACCCCCATCCCCAACTTCTTCCTGGCTGGTAGCTACACCGCCCAGGACTACATCGACAGCATGGAAGGCGCCACCATTTGCGGCATGCAAGCCGCCCAAGCCATCCTCGAACCCACCGGCTATCAAGTCCGCGGCCAGGGCTTATTTCGGTATTAAGGGATTTCTATCCAACAAAAATACTGCTGAGGGCAGGTTGAGCACCAGTATGATCGACTGAAGCCAAGGACAGTGGTGAACCCTGCCCCTCCGCAGGGTTATACTTTGCCTGAGAAATAGCCTAAGCGCAGCACAACTAATGTTGAGCGATCGTTGACTTCCCAACACACCACCCTGGTTCACATCCAGTGGCGACCCCAACAACGTCACCACCGAAGTTTGAATGCGAAGTCCCAGCGTTGCCCCCTGGAGGGGGTTCGGGGGACGCAGCCGTCCCCTGAATTCGGGGGGTTTGGGGGGCTGCCACCCAAGCTCAGAATTTTGGTTTTGCCCAGAGACTCGCGCGATCGCCAGACTAGGTGGACAAAGCTATCCATCTGCCGCAATCGCCCAGGCTAACAATTCTGCTCATTGCTGGCTGAAACTAACGAAACCCTACTGATCAACCGTAGTATGATAAAGATATTGAGCGTCGGCTTGAGTTGTAGACTCAAATCAGTCAGTCCAATAGTACTGAATTCAGACGCTAAATCAATGTTTGTCGTCCTAGCCCGGTTGCACCTGTGGAACTCTCCTGCAAAAACGAGTATGCCCTCCTGGCACTGATCGAGTTAGCCTCCCATTACCCGACTGGCGAACCCCTCCAAATTCGTCAGATTTCCGCCCAGCAAAACATCCCCGATCGCTACCTGGAGCAACTTCTGGCCACCTTGCGACGGGGCGGCTTAGTGCGTTCCCAACGCGGGGCAAAAGGGGGCTATGTCTTGGCGCGCGAACCGTGGAAAATCAATTTATTGGAAGTGATGCAGTGTCTCGAAGGGGCCGACTCCCAGCCCCTAGAGCCAGAGGAACAGCACAAAACACCGGAAACAGCCGTGATTTATGAAGTCTGGAATGAGGCGCATCTAGCTTCCCAAGCGGTGTTAAAGCAGTGTACTTTGCAAGATGTTTGCGAAAAGCGCGATGCCCGCCGCCAATTGGATATTATGTACTACATCTAACCCCGCTAACCCCATGCGAATTGCGAATAATGTCACTGAACTCGTTGGTCATACCCCCCTCGTGCGGCTCAACCGGATTCCGCAGGCGGAAGGTTGTGTAGCGCAAGTGGTGCTGAAACTGGAAAGCATGAATCCCTCCGCCTCCGTGAAGGATCGGATTGGCATCAGCATGATTACCGCTGCCGAGCAGGAAGGGCTGATTGTGCCGGGAAAAACGGTGTTAGTCGAGCCGACTTCCGGCAATACGGGGATTGCGCTGGCGATGACGGCTGCCGCGCGGGGCTACCGCCTGATTCTGACCATGCCGGATACCATGAGTGCCGAACGTCGCTCCATGTTGCGGGCTTATGGGGCCGAACTGGAGTTAACGCCGGGAATTGAAGGGATGGGCGGCTGCATTCAACGGGCGCAGCAAATTGTCGATACCATCCCCCATGCCTATATGCTGCAACAGTTCCGCAATCCCGCCAATCCTAAAATTCACCGGGAAACGACGGCGGAAGAAATTTGGCAGGACACCGACGGGCAGGTCGATATGCTGGTGGCGGGGGTTGGTACTGGTGGCACGATTACCGGGGTAGCCGAAGTTTTGAAGGCGCGGAAGCCCGGATTTCGAGCGATCGCGGTAGAACCTGCCAGCAGTCCGGTATTGTCCGGGGGGCGACCGGGACCGCACAAAATTCAGGGAATTGGGGCTGGGTTTGTGCCGCCTGTCCTGAGTGTGAAGTTGATCGATGAAGTGATTGCCGTGAGTGATGATGACGCGATCGCCTATGGGCGGCGGTTGGCGCGGGAAGAAGGCTTGCTTTCGGGAATTTCCAGCGGCGCGGCGTTATTTGCGGCGATTCAAGTAGCGCGACGACCTGAAAACGCGGACAAATTGATTGTGGTGATTCAGCCCAGTTTTGGCGAACGCTACCTCAGTACGCCGTTGTTCCAAGACCCGGAACTGCTGCTATCAGCTTCGTCGGGCTGAACGTTACAATACCGTCATGTCAGAGCACGATCATTACCAAACCCTAGAGGTCAGTCCTACAGCGACCCAGGCCGAAATCAAACAAGCCTATCGACGGCTGGCGAAACTGTTGCACCCCGACAGTAACCAGTCGTTGTCGAATCACGACCAGATCGCCCGCTTGAATGTGGCCTATGAGGTGTTGGGTGACCCCCAGAGCCGTAAAACCTATGACCAACAACGTCGCTATCATGCCCAACTGGAAGCGGTGGGGGTGTCGGTGGGGCGCAGGGGCGATCGCCAGCAGCGGACGGCTTCGGCGCAGGAGCGGTATCGCAAACGCCAGCAAAGTGGGCAACAGGTCGAGAATCACCTGAAACAGTGGCTGAACCAGCTCTATACCCTTGTAAATCGTCTCCTGTATAAAATTCTCA
>JAIXVO010000439.1 GCA_027482985.1 Cyanobacteriota bacterium | reverse complement strand
TCCTAACGGCTGACTCCTGATTCAACTGCGCCGCCTGCTGCGTCCGGAGTTCCTGCGCCCGCTGCTGCTGTTGTTGAATTTTTTCCTGGAGCCGTTGTTGCTGGTTGTCCAAATCCCGGATGCGTTGTTCGGCAGTCCGGAGGGCGAGTTCTTTCTGGCTCAGGTCGGCTTCCTGCGATCGCAGAGTGGCTTGCATCTGCTGCCATTCGCTGTGGGTGTGGGACTGTTCCAACTCGGTGAGCGCCTGCCGCAACTGCTGGAGTTCAGCTTCCTGAGCGGGCATTTCGATGTCGAGAATTTGCAGTCGGGTTTGAGCCGTATCGAGTTCCTGCTGTTGTTGCGTGAGTTGGGTGGTGAGGCTGGTGTGTTGAGTCTGGAGGGATTGCAGTTCTTTCGTGAATTGTTCGGCTTTAAGTTGATGTTCGCGGTGCTGTTGCCGCAATTCGCTGAGCGCCTGCGTCCGTTCCTTGACCAGATTGGTGGCGCGAAAGATGGCATTTTCGCAATGAATCAGGATGCGATCGATTTCCTGGAGGCGATCGCGTAAGGTTTTCACCTCATCCGATTCATCGGCATCCATCCGCCCAAAGTGGAGCGATTGCCGCGTGTTGATGCTGCCGCCCGTCATCGCCCCAGAGCTTTCCAGCAAGTCGCCTTCCAGCGTCACCATGCGATGTTCGCCCAAGCTGCGACGGGCATCACTCAGGGTTTCAAACACGAGGGTCGAGCCGAAGACGTAGGCGAACACGTCTCGATACCGATCCTCAAAGTCGATCAGGTCGAGGGCAAAACCAATACAACCGGGGCGCGATCGCAGAGTGCCTTTAGCGGGCAGTCGTCCTGTTTGAATTTTATTTAATGGCAGGAAGGTTGCACGTCCGGCTTTGCGCTGTTTCAACAGTTCGATACAGGCAGCAGCAACGCCATCATCTTCCACGACTAAGTTACCCAGTCGCGCCCCCGCTGCCGTTTCCAGTGCCAGTTGATAGCGGGGATCAACCCGTCCCAGTTGGGCGACCAACCCACACACGCCAGACATATTCATTTGCAGAATCAGTTGAGTGGCGTGGGTGCCCTGGGCTTCCTGAATCGCCTGGGTTTGGGCTTCGAGTTTGTCTAAGCGGCGTTGTTTGTCCCGCTGTTCCTGCAATAGTCGGGTCTGGGTTTCCTGCTGAATTTGAAGTTCTTCTTCAGCGGCGGCGAGCTTGGCGGCGAGGGCTTGAATCTGCTGCTGGGCTTCCTCCTGCTGCGCCAATTTCGCGGCTTGTTGGGTTTGCGTATCGGCAATTTGTTGGGTCAGGCTGGCGCGGCTGTCGGTCTGTTCCTGCATCTGGCGTTCCAGTTGCACAGTGCGTTCTCGTAATCGAGCTTGCTCCGATCGCTGGGGTTCCAACGTGGTCAAAATGCCGTCGATCTGGTGGCGCAGACTGGTTTGCTCCTGCACCCAGGCTTCCGCACTGGCAGCAGAGGCATTCGCGGCTTCCCGACTGGCTTCTAACTGTTGTAGTGCAGCATCCCGCCGCGATCTCAGGGTGGCTAACTCCTGCTGTTCTAACTGCGCTTGTTCCTGCTGCAAGGTGAGACATTGCTGTTGCGCCTCCTGGAGTTCCTGCTGGGTGCGCGTCAAGTTGGCTTCCAGCGCTTTACGAGTAGCTTGCAGATCGGTTTCCTGCCGTTGCAGTTGGCGCAATTCGGCTTATTGCGTCGCTAAAGTCGCTTGCAAAGCCAGCAGTTCTTCTTCCCCTAGGGCTTTGACTTTGGCATTCAGTTGTTCGAGTTCGACCGTCGATCGCTGAATTTCGGTCGCCAGGATCGCGATCTGGTCGGTATAGTCGGCGATCGCTCGGTCATCAGCGGCAATTTGTGCCTGGAACTGATCCACCTGCTGTAAGGCTTGCCGATGCTGAATCACCACTTCCCATTGCGTTTTGGTCTGGAGTTCCTGCCGCAGTTTCTTATACTTCTCAGCTTTGATCCGGTCTTGGGCGAGGCGATCGCGCTGGGCAATCAACTCCTGCTCCACAATCCGGTACTTGTCTTCCCGATCTTTGACTGCATTCAGTTTGTCTTTAGCCTGGTTAATTTTGCGATCGAAGGTGGCAACGCCCGCCATTTCATCAATAATTTCGCGCCGTTCTCGCGGTGGCATCGAGATGATACGGGTGACATCCCCCTGCAACACGACGTTGTAGCCTTCAGGATAAACGCGCAACCGCGCCAGAGCTTCATGCAAATCCGTCAGGGTGCAGGGTTCCCCGTTCATGTAGTAGTTGGAGGTGTAGGTGCCCTGCTGCGTGACGCGGAGCTTGCGAGTCACACTCCATTCGCGCAACGCCTTACCATTCCCATTCGTCCCATTCCCATTGCTTTCATGATTGGGTTCCGCAGCGGCGGTGTCGGGTTGCCCATTGACGCTGGTTTCATCCAGCGGGATCGCCTCCCCTGCGAGACTCTTCCCATTACCGTTCATGGCTTGCTCGATTTCGTCATCAATCGAGAGCGGTTCATCCGTCAGGTCAAAGGTCACCGTGACGCTGGCTTCAACGGTGGAACGATTG
>JAIXVO010000810.1 GCA_027482985.1 Cyanobacteriota bacterium | reverse complement strand
TGTATGTGGTGGCCGGGAATCAGGGGCGGGGCGGCATTTCGATTCCCACGGATAATTTCAATGGGATGAATGTGGCCTTCACCAACCGAGTACAAAATCTGTTTGCCCGCGTCGATTTTGCCAATTTGGGTGATCCCGATTTGGGGGCGGTGGAAGGCTTCGAGAGTAATGTCGGCGGACGACGAGCGATCGCCCTAGTCGCGCCTGGGAATGAAGTGGCAACCCTGAACCCGAATGGGACGATCGGGCTGTCCAGTGGCACCAGTTTTGCTGCACCCCATGTGGTGGGAACGGTGGCGTTGTTGCAAGAATTGGGCGATCGCCAACTGCGCTCGCGCTGTCAAAAACAGGCGGGTTGTGCGTTGCCGTGGACGCTGGATGCGCGGCAGGCGGAAGTCATGAAAGCGATATTGATCAACGCGGCAGATAAGATTCGCGATCCGGGGCAGGGGTTGAACCTGGGCATGAGCCGGACGATTACCGACAAAGGCAATCGCACCTGGTTAGAGTCGGAGGCTTACCGCGATCCCCGGATTCCCCTTAACATTCAAATGGGGGCGGGGCAACTGAATGCGTTTCGTGCCTATCAACAATTTAATCCCGGTCAATGGTCGCCCCAGAAGCCTGTGCCGCCGATTGGGTGGGATTATCGTACCGTGGAAACCACCGCGCCTTACCGCGACTATATCCTCGAAAAGCCCTTAAAGCAGGGGAGTTTTGTCTCGATTACGCTGACCTGGAATCGGCTGGTGGAACTGGTCGATCGCAATCAGAATGACCAGTACGACCTGGGGGAAGAGTTTCGCGATCGGGGCCTCAATAATCTCGACCTGTATCTCCTGCCGCTCGAAGCTACCACCATTGATCAACACCTATCAGCTTCCATCAGCGCGATCGACAATACAGAACATATCTTTGCGTCAGTACCGACGACGGGACGCTACAAAATTCGGGTGTACTTCCGCGATCGCGTGGCTACTGCCAGTCAGCCTTATGCGATCGCCTGGTGGACCGTCCCTCAACGCTAACTCAGAGCGCTAACGCAGGGTGGCAGGAACGTAATCCGACATACTACAATGTAGTTCACTGGTGGGCAGATCCCTGTCCCCGGATCTATCATGAGCAAAAGCTGAGTGTTCGCCATGACCTACTTCGACCATTACGAGCCTTACAACTCGCGGCAACCCCAGGCTCAAGGGTTGCTCAATGCAGGCTGGCGACCCTACTATCGCCAGATTGATGTGGGCTTTTTGGCGAATCTGGCGCTGCACGACACCGGCGAACTGGCGCATAAGTGGTTCAACCTGAATAGCAGTCTGGCGAACATTGCCGGACGCAATGAGTATGCTTGGTGGGCCAATATCCTCAACTTGTTTTCTGCCGATGCTCGCTACCATGTGGACGAGTTTTGGAGCTACGTCACCCCCGACCCGCCCTACCCCGACCATCGCTATATCGATACCTTGAGTGTGGAAACCCCAATCAAGCCGATGATGAGCCGGGACATGATCGCGATCGACTATGTGTTCAATCGGCTGCGGGAAATCATCATCCTGAAAATCCTCAAGTTTCTCGGTCGCCCGCATCTCATCACTCAGTACTACCTCGATCGCCATTTTTATCTGCCCATCCAAAACTTCACTACCTGGGATCGCCTGGATGTGATCAACACCGCCTATGCCCAGTGGCAAGACCCCGACCTCTGGTTGCAAATTGACAACCTGGGGAAAGAACGCCGCATGACTTTAATGGCACCGGATCTCAAACCGCTGGTGCAAAAAGTCGCGCATGGTCTGGCCGTGATGTTGAGCGGCTATCAAAGTCGCGTCGGTCAAATTCAATCCGATTTCCCCATTCGCAGTTTTCCACAGGCTGTGCAAAACTTCACGGATGTCGTCCAGCAAGCGGTTTTAGACCAGGAGCAACTGGCCGTCCTGGTGAGTGGGGAACCGGGGACGGGCAAAACCGCCTGGACGCAAGCCGTCGCCAAAGAAATCCTGGTGCCGCTGGGATTTGTCACCTTCATCCTGGATCACGATGCCGTGCAAAACTTTGTGCCGCCGCCCTACCTCCAGCGGGTGTGTCTGATCATCAACGAAGCCGATAATCTAGCTCAAGATCGGGCTTCGGAAGTGGCGCAACAGAGCAACAAAACCGAACACATTCTCAGCCTGCTCGATGGCACCCTGTATCGCAGTGTGCAAGATGAACTCGCCATGCAACATGAGCAACGCCTCGTCATCCTCATGACCTGCAACACCACCGAGCGCCTCGACCCCGCCATGTTGCGCAAAGGTCGGGTCGATTTGACCTGTGAGTTTACGCATCGGTTTGTCTAGGTAAGGCAGAGGGCAGAGGGCAGACAGCAGAGGACGGAGAAAAATATTATCCCCTGTGCTCTTAGCAACAGTTGCTGACCTTTGCCTCCTGCCCTCTGGCTTTTGCAGTAACGGCTGTTTCCTCTGCCCCCTTGCCCTCCGCCCCCTGCCTTTTCAAAAAAAAAGGACAGATAACCAACCCGGCACACTTAAAATCAGTGCTGACCGTTCAACGCAACCAATCTCCTGAAAATCTTCGGAAGTGGTGGTGGTTATCTATCCTGGCAGTTCATTCACCTGTGAATTAATCCTCTCAAAGCGATGTGTCGCGATCGTGTTTCGGAGATGAACCTTTCGTGACAACTTGCGGCTAAATTTTGTTAAAACAAAAGCAACAAATGGTGAATGCAGGCCGTCACTTGGTTTGTGCAGGAGTTCATTGAGTTGATATGGAGATGTGACAACGAAGTCACATCCGCTGGCTAAGTTTGGATCAGTAGGAAATTAGGTCAGATGAAAGACAACACTGCCATGAACACAGCCAACAAATTAAAGTTCGATCGCGTGAATTGGAAACATGCCGCTCTGGTAGTGGCGTTACCGCTCATGGGGGCCGGGGGCGTTTTGGTGGGTGAACATCTGATCGCTGGGGGCAAGTTAACCCCATCCCCCGCGATCGCCCAATCCGTTAGCGCTGTCACCACGGAAGCACCGACGGCTCCGGCGGCAGTGCCGCAGGTGGCGCAAGTCCCCAATCGCAGTAGTGCGATCGTCACCTCGAATGACCCTAACTTTATTGTGCGAGTGGTGGATCAGGTGGGGCCAGCCGTGGTGCGGATTGATTCGTCGCGCACGGTGCGGAATCGCTTGCCTGCGGTGTTTCGCGACCCGATGTTTCGCCAATTTTTTGGGGATCTGCCGAACCAACCTCAAACACGGGTAGAACGCGGGCAGGGTTCTGGGTTTGTAATCCGTAATGATGGCTTGATTTTGACGAATGCCCATGTGGTTAGTGGGGCGGATACGGTCATGGTCAAGATGAAAGATGGACGAGAACTACAAGGGAAAGTGTTAGGAGCCGATCCTTTAACTGACGTGGCCGTGGTCAAGGTGGAAGCCTCCAATCTGCCGACCGTGCGCCTGGGCAATGCGGATCAGGTGAAGCCAGGAGAATGGGCGATCGCGATCGGGAATCCCCTCGGTCTGGAGAACACCGTCACGGTGGGGATTGTCAGCGCCACCGGACGCAGTAGCTCCGATGTGCGCGTGCCGGATAAGCGCGTCAACTTTATTCAGACCGATGCCGCCATCAACCCCGGTAACTCCGGGGGGCCATTGTTGAACCAGCGCGGTGAAGTGATTGGGATGAATACAGCCATTATTGGCGGAGCGCAGGGCTTAGGCTTTGCCATTCCGGTCAACACCGCCCAACGCATCGCCGATCAACTGGTCGCCCGTGGCAAAGTCGATCACGCCTATTTGGGGATTCGGATGGCAACCCTCACGCCCGAACTGCGGAAGCAAATTAACGCCGATCCAGAAAGTAATCTCAATGTGCAAACCGATCGCGGTGTGGTCGTCGTCGGGGTCATGCGCAACTCTCCCGCATCCCAGGCTGGTCTTCAACTGGGCGACGTGATTCAACGGATCAACGGCCAGGCGATCGCCTCTGCCGATCAAGTCCAGCAAGCGGTGGAAAAAATGACCGTGGGTAACACCATGCAAGTTGAGATCACTCGCAACGGTCGCGCCATGACCAAATCTGTCCGCGTCGGCACCTTCCCCGCCTCCGCCCAGGCTAGCGAGTAAGGCAATAGCGTCAGTCTTCCGGCCAAAACCAAGAGGCTGAGCTTGGGGGGCGGCCCCCCAAACCCCCCGAATTCAGGGGTTTTGCATCTGAGAACATGAGACAACTTTTGTCAGTTCTCAGATGCAAAATTCGGTTGCGTCCCCCGAACCCCCTCCAAAGGGCAACGCTGGGGCTGCGCAGGAAGGCTCTAGTGGTGACGTTGTTGAGCGTATCCCTAGAGCTGTGCCTACGGACTTCTTAGAATGGTCAACTACCCGTTCTGTCAGGGGAATGGCCATTTCTCCTGACAGAACGTACGCCATAATGACAGAAAACAGCGTTGGCGGGAGGCGGTATCACCATGCAAATGATCGAATTGGGCAATCCGAAATTACGGCAAATCGCCGCCCCCGTGACCGATATGGGAAGCGATCGCCTGCAAGCCTTGTGCGATCGCCTCCTCGAACTCGTCAAAACCGCGAATGGTGTTGGGATTGCCGCGCCGCAAGTGGGAGAGTCGCTGCGCTTATTCGTCGTCGCTTCCCGGCCCAATTTGCGGTATCCCAATGCGCCCCTGATGGATGCGATCGTCATGGTCAACCCGCAGATTATCAGCCACTCCGAAACGACCGAAAAAGGCTGGGAAGGCTGCTTGAGCGTCCCCGGCATCCGTGGGTTAGTCCCGCGCTACACCCAGATTGAAGTCGCTTACACCGGACGAGACGGACAGCCCTACCAGCAAACCCTCACCGATTTCGTGGCCCGCATCTTTCAACATGAACTCGACCATCTGGATGGCAAAGTCTTCC
>JAIXVO010000669.1 GCA_027482985.1 Cyanobacteriota bacterium | reverse complement strand
TTAAGTTCGTGAGTCATGTGATACGGCTTCTCTATAGCAGTTTTCACTCGTATGAAGTACGGGTAAATTGCCCAAGCCCATTGCTTTCAATAATTCCCTAGGGTGAGGCGCACCTCATCCAATAGGGAACCGCTATAAAATTGTTGCTCATGAAAAATGACCAATGGCTTTTTTCAGGCCAGATTTTTTCTGTCGCAGACTATTAGCTCTGACAGCATGGAACTAATGGACAATCGGAAAGACGACTCAGGAACAGCGCTCACAGACGAACGCATCTATCTTCACGCTTATACAGAAGTTATACAGAGGCCGGTTTTTCTATCCGGACGATCTAGAAAATATCATATAAAATTCATTTTTGCATGGGCAAGTTCAATACAAAGACAAGATATTAAGTTATGTAAATAAGTTGATTTTGGGTGCTTCCCTAAATTGACTCATAACTTGGATGTGCCGAGAATGGTCGGTGTGTTATCGTTCATTTGTTGAGGATCTGTGCCGATTTTTTAAAGGATATTCAGCTGATATGATCGCATCTAAGGATCAAATATAGCTCTAATCTTAAGATCGTCAGCCTTGGTAAAGATTGGCTATGCAGTACCAATACATTCTTGTTAGCTGTCACCTGTTAGTGGCTGTTGGTCAGCCGTTACTTTCTAGATTGAAATA
The DNA here is from genome assembly GCA_027482985.1 of Cyanobacteriota bacterium. Lineage (GTDB taxonomy): Bacteria > Cyanobacteriota > Cyanobacteriia > Leptolyngbyales > Leptolyngbyaceae > JSC-12. The sequence goes on along the minus strand of JAIXVO010000669.1, from coordinate 4,924 downwards.
ATATTCAGGGGATTCTGGAAATCTCGGTAAAGCCTTTAAGGGGAGCGATGGTTTGCCAATCGATTCCTTAGCGGCATCCTTGAGTGCGAGCTAGTCTTCAAAATGCTAAAGACATTGGATCATGATTCTTCACCAGGACGCAGCACTGTCCCTACTTCTGAACGCCTCGAAACAGATGCTTTTATATCCTATTCTCGCAAAGACAAAGACTTTATTGAAAGGCTGTATAATGCGCTGACCCATCAAGGCCAAAGAGTCTGGGTAGACTGGAAAAATATTCCGCCAACCGCAGACTGGCTCTTGGAGATCTATGAAGGCATTGTCGCCACAGATAATTTCATTTTTGTACTCAGCCCAAATTCAGTTATCTCTAAGGAATGTCAGAAAGAGTTAGACTTCGCGATCAAAAACCATAAAAAAATAATTCCTGTTGTATATCAAAGCGTTAAAGGACAGGTCGTCGATCCCCATTTAACCTCAATTAACTGGCTATTCTTTCGGGAAGATGATGACTTTTCGGTGGCGCTAGAGGCTCTGTTAGCCGCCCTGAAGACGGATCTAGAGTATGTCAAAGAGCATACTCGACTGCTGGTTCGCGCCAGTGAATGGGAGCATAAACGCCAAAACCCGGCCTTCTTGCTCTATGGCGAAGCCCTAGCAGATGCGAAAAATATAATTGACCGAGGTAGGACTAAGCAGCCCGAGCTCTGCCCCCTCCAAATTCAATATGTTGTGGCCAGTCAGGCGGCCCTGGCGCAGCGACAGCGGCGGTTAGCGGTAGCCCTTGGGGCAGGCCTGCTGTTAACCATTACGATGGCGCTAACCGCCCTTTGGCAGGCTAACCTTGCCCAACAACGGCGCAATCAGGCGATTGAAAACGAGGTGCGTGCGCTCCTAAGATCGTCAGAGAGCTATAGCTACTCTGACGATCAGCTCAGTGCGCTAACCACTGCGGTGGCCGCCAGCGAAAAGATTTTAGATCTGCCCCAGTCGCCGCCAGACCTGTACGCTGACGTTGTTACCGTGCTCAGCCAAACGCTGTTGAGCATTGAGGAAAAGAACCGCTGGAATTCTCAAGAGGGCAGAATTTGGGACGCTGACTTTAACCTCCAGGGAGACCTGCTCGCCACGGCCAGCGGCGATGGTGTCGTTAAACTTTGGCGGCCCACGGGGGAATTGCTAACAACCATTGCGGCCAATTCAGGACGCATCTGGAAGGTGGACTTTAGCCCCGATGGTACCCAAATCGCCACGGCCAACAATGACGGCACCATTAAGCTGTTTAATCTCGAGGGCAAACTCCTACATACCCTATCGGGCCACCGCAATAAGGTGTTTGACCTGGCCTACAGTACCGATGGTAAGACCTTGACCAGCGCCAGCGAGGATGGCACCGTTCGGGTGTGGAGCCCCGATGGAAAACTACTTCAGTCTCTGGATGGGCACCGGTGGGGGGCAATCACCCTGGCCCGCAGCCCCGATGGCAAAATTCTAGTCACCGCGGCGGCGGATGGGGTCTTAAACCTGTGGAATACCTCTGGCGACTTGGTGAAATCGTGGCAGGGCCATGACGCTGAGATTGATAGTTTAGCCTTTAGCCCCGATGGGCAACGATTTGCCTCGGGTGGGCTAGACGGCCTGGTGAAAGTTTGGGATGCCAACGGACAACTGCTACATGTGCTCGATCATCAAGCTGGGGGAGTGAACTACGTTCAATTCAGCCCCTCTGGGGAGATTTTGGCGGCGGCCAGCAACAACAACGTAGTTAGCCTGTGGCATCGAGATGGGGTCTTAGTGAGAACCCTCCATGGCCACCGCGACATGGTGCTGGCGGTGGCATTTAACCCCAAGGATCAAACCCTGGCTACTACCAGCACCGACCAAACCATTCGCATTTGGGATTATCAACAGTCTGCCCTGACGGTTTTAGAGGGCCATAAGGCTACGGTGCAGGATGTCAGCATTAGCCCCGATAACCGGTGGATTGCTTCGGCTGGGTTCGATCGCACCCTCAGGCTATGGACCATCGATGGCCGTTTGACCAGGGTAATTAACGCCCACGATGATGTTGTTAACTCGGTCGATTTCGCCCCCGATAGCCAGCGCGTTGTCACCGCCAGCGATGATGGCATGGTCAAAATTTGGCACCGCGACGGTCAGTTACTGCATGAATTGCAGGTCAACAAAATGCAGGTGCGGGCAGCGAGATTTAGCCCCGATGGCAAAACCGTGGCGATCGCCAGTGAAGATGGCGACATTCGGCTATGGCAGCCCGAGCAAAACACGATTAAAACCCTAAGTGGGCACACAGGCCCGGTAATTTGGCTCAGCTTCAGCCCCGATGGCAGGCAATTGGCGTCGGGAGGCAGCGATAGTCTGGTCAAACTTTGGAGCACAGAGGGCAAGCTTTTGCACACGTTAACTGGCCATGGCGGCTGGGTCAAAAGTGTTGAATTTAGCCCCGATAGCCAGACTGTTTTAAGCAGTGCCGAAGATGGCTCGGTCAGACTATGGGGTTCGACGGGACAATTATTAGCCACCTTCAACCAAACCGGGCGCGTGGTGCAGCGGGCCGTGTTTAGCGCCGATGGCCGGTTCGTGGCCACCGGGGGCAGCGACGGCGAAGTGCGCCTCTGGAGCGCCCAGGGGCAGCGGCTCACCACGCTTCGGCTGAAGGCTGAGGTGCTGGGTTTAGCCTTTAGCCCCGATGGTTCTCAGCTGGCGATGGCGACCGGCGATAACACCATCAAGCTTTGGCATTTTGATCAGCTGGAGATTGAACCGAGCCATCTGGCAGAGTCACTGGCGCTTAAACCGAGCCATCTAGCAGAGTTACGCGACTCAGGCTGTGAGTGGCTCGCCGACTATTTGGCGATTAATCCAGCGATTCGGCAGCAGTTTCCTTCGCTGTGTGAATCCGAGATCCCCCGTTAGCTAACCCTTCGATGGGTTAGACACCCCGCCGATGACGCCGATCTTGCCGCCTCTAGGACAGCTTTCACCCGTTCCACCTAGGTCAGGTCTATGAGTTCTCTACCCTTTATCATTCGCAAGTTTGCCTTTAGCCCTAAAAACACCGTTGATATCGTAGACCTGGGTGCTGCGGCTGACGCTGGGGTTGCCATTCCGGGATACTTTGTCATGAGCAGCGCCCCGCCCAACATTGAAGAGGCGCAGGAAGCGAGCCCAGAGACTCGCCAGCAGGCCAGGGCGGGCATTGCCGAGATTACGGAGTATTTGTACCGCCGACTCACAGACTCTGCCGGGCAAACCGCCGAACTGGTGATTGTGGTGCATGGCTACAACACCAGCCGCAGTTCGGTAGAAACCTGGTACAAGGCGATTTTTAAGACTGTTAACCAACACGATCGTGCCATTAAAGCCCAGACCAACAGCGTCTTTATTGGCTATCGCTGGCCGTCAGAAAAGGTTGGCCTCAGCGATCGCGCAGAGGTGATGGCCGCCCTGGCCGCCCTCCCCCCTGTGCCCCGCGATTTGCTGATGACCGGGGGACTGTGCGCGCTGCTGCTGCTGCTGTTCGACCTGTCGGTCTGGGATGAACGGCGGTGGGGCTTGGTGGTGTCTTTGGCGCTGGGGCTATTGGTTAGCCTGGGGCTGGTGGTGCTGTCGCTGGTGGTGCTGCGGCTGGTGGTGTACTTTCGCGATCGCTACCGGGCCGAAAATTTTGGCGTGCTCGATCTGGTTGAGCTATTGCGGCAGATCGATCAGGCCATTTTGGTGCGATCGGCCCAAGACCTGTTTCCAGGCTCGAGTGATGGGGTACCAACCGAGCAGGCGCTGCATCAGGCGCGAGACTACTGGCGCAAGCGATCGCACAGCAAAGTCAAGCTCAGCTTTATTGGCCACAGCATGGGCGGGTTTGTGGTCACCCACGTGGTGCGGCTGCTGGCCGATGTGTTTGATATCTCCGCCGTGGGCAAACAGCCCACAGCCGATGTGGGCAGCATATTTCGGCTAGAGCGGTTGATTTTGGCCTCTCCCGATATTCCGGTACTCACGATTATTTCGAGCCGAGCCAATTTTTTGGCCTCGTCGCTGCGGCGGTTTTCAGAGTCGTACCTGTTTTGCAATGAGGGTGATATTGCCCTGCGCATTGCCTCCACCGCCGCCAACTACATTGCCTTCCCTAGCCGTACCCAGTCGCGGGGCTATCGGTTGGGCAATGTAGCCCTACAAAACCGACACAGCAGTGCCCTCGACTACGGCCTGATTAATCTCAACAGCCTCGATCGCGATTTTCCAGAGCACCTGCCCATTGGCGACGCCATTGAAAAATCTGAAACCAAGGTCATGGAAAACCTGTTTCTCACCTACAAGCGATTTCAAAAACGCGGGGCTGTTACCCTGGCCGATTTGTTTGAGGCTCAGGGCCATCGCAATGACCCAAGATCCACCCAAGAGGGGCATCGCAGCCAGGTAACCGTAGCCGACTTCTTTACCTATTTTGACTGCACTGACTCCACCGATCTCGAGTACAACCGTGAGACAGATTCCCGCTCGGCTAAACCCATGGGCCTGCTAACTCGGGCCAAGGGCAAAGCTACCCTCACCCCCTGGGACTATCTCGTGCTCACCCTCGATTACGGCATGGGCAAGCGCGATGTCCATGGCGGCTATTTCCGGGGCGAATTTAGCCAGCTATTACTCTACCGATTGGCCTTTTTAGGGTTTAGCGACTATCTAAAAACTATCCACTCAGACCCTCAGGTGGCCCTCAGCGAGCTTCATGGTCTCTGTCAACAAAAGCAAATTCAAGGCTTTTTGTCGCCCTTCCGCTACCGAGTCAGCATTCAGGGGGGAAGTCTGGAGGGCAGCAAGCAGGAATTGCTAGAGGCAATTCAGCGATCGACAGCGGTTGGAGCATTGCCGTTTTCTAACGCAGATTTCACTCGGGTGAAGTAAT
>JAIXVO010000218.1 GCA_027482985.1 Cyanobacteriota bacterium | reverse complement strand
GAGAGGGAAATGTTTTCATCCTTCAGCCGATTCTTGATTTCCATGCCCACCGCTGGCAGCGCCAAATAATCCGAGCAACTGAGGGACAATAAGGAAAATTCGTTGTAGCCCGTCGCCCGCATCCCGTCCGTAATCGCATCCATGACGACCTCTGGAGCCACATCCCGCGCCGGACGGGTGAGCATTCCCGGTTGGCAGAAGCGACAGCCCCGCGTACAGCCCCGCCGAATTTCCACTGTCAGGCGATCGTGCACCGTTTCCACATAGGGCACCAAGCCAATGGAGTAAGCCGGAATGGGGGTTGCCACCCGCCGCAAAATTCGCGGGGGTACATCGGGACGATTGGGCGACACCGACCCATCCGCTGCCATGTCATAAAACTGCGGCACATACACACCGGGAACTTGCGCCAGATCCAGCAATAATTCCAGCCGACTCAATCCCGCCGTTTTGCCTTCCTCCAGCACCAGCCCAATTTCGGGCAGCAGTTCTTCGCCATCGCCCAAGGCCACAAAGTCGAAGAAGTCGGCATAGGGTTCGGGGTTGGAGGTAGCCGTCTGTCCCCCGGCGAAGATCAGCGGGTAGGCTTGACCGCGATCCTGCCGTTCTTTCCAGGTCAGAGGGATGCCCGCCAGATCCAGCATTTCCAGAATGTTGGTGGCACCGAGTTCATAGCTGAGACTGAAGCCGAGAATGTCGAACTCGGTTAAGGGGCGACGGGTTTCCACGGCAAAAAGCGGCGTTCCCGTTTGTCGCAATTTGGCCACCAGATCGGCTCCGGGCAAATAGGACCGATCGCACAGTTGCCGGGGTTGGGCGTTGAGAATGTTGTAAAGAATAATGTGACCCAGATTGGATGCCCCGACCTCATACACTTCCGGGTAGGTGAGGGACCACCGAATCGTTGCGGCATCCCAGGATTTATGAGCCGCCCCTTGCTCGTTCCCCAAGTACCGAGCGGGACGCAAAATGTCAGGCGTTAAGAGAGAATCAACGGCGATCGCCACGGTCATGACCTACTGCGCAACGGTGATCACTGTGATCGGGCGATCCGCTGGAACTTGTGTCCTACCTGCTAGCGATCGCCGCCTGCCATCACAGTGACATTGCTCAGTATACTGAACCGCTGAAAAACTTTCAGACCGGACGCGATTCGCAATCCGGTCTTGGTATGGTGAATGTCGACGGGTGATATCCCGACTTAGACGATTTGCAGCACGCGATCGAGTTGCGTCAGTTCCAAAACCATCCGGACAGGGTGGGAGAGGGAACAAAAACTGAGTTGCTTATTAAATTTTTGAGCTAACTTCTGAGCCGTCACGAGTGCCATCAGCCCCGCGCTATTCATTTGTTCGACATGTTGCATATCCACCATGAGAACCGGATGGTGAGAGGTAATCGCCGCATGCAGTTGGTGGTGAAACTGCATGACCGTATGCTCATTCAAGGAAGTTGTGGGTTGAATCACAAGAGCGTCTTGACAGATAGATTGGGGTTGAGCCAGTAGCGATCGCATAAAATCGATGTTTCTAAAGGTTAAGAGTTCTCCGATGTCCCCACCATAACGACAGGGTGACAGGGGACAAAGCAAATCCCTGCCTTTTCGTGGAATCTTTACCCACGCGAATTTATCCGTAAATTTTTGGTGGGTTTATCTAAATCACACCGAAATTGCGGCGGTTGATACGGAATTCACCCAGCATCCACGAAGTTATCCCCAGCCTTTCCGTATTTCTGGGGATTCATATTCTTTTTCCGGAATCACAGATTCTAAAATTGATGCTCACCCTGTAGACAAAACAGTACTACAAGCTGTAGTATTTTCTGAGAATCTTGTAACATTATCCTTCACGCGGATCGTTCTACCCATGCTGTTTATCTTGCCTTCACTCCCTACCCGCACGCTGCCCTGCCTACCCCGACTTGGGTTGGTGGCGGCGATCGCGCGGTGCGGCCAGGCATGGAACAGCTTCCGAATTTTGAATCAATCCGAGGGCCGTATCAGCGCGCCGAAATCGACCTACCCGGCCATTTATTTGATTCGTCATTTGCTTCCCAATGCTGTGGGTGTCATTCCCGGCTTATTGAATCGAGATCAATTTACTTTTCCGACTAAGAGCGGGCGGTTCAGGCTAGACCCTGACCCCACATAGGTCGCCAGCCATCGTGCTGACACCCCCGCTTCTGGTCATCAGCAGCGGGGGTTTTGTTGTGGGGGCACTTGCCAGCCCATCACCATTGCCATCCCTCAGCCCACCCTTCCCCATGGAGACCGCAAGGATGTTAAAGCTGACTTATACCGAAACTGGCCTCAACTTAGAACGAGCCGCCGCGCCGTTGGAAATCCTGATCGCCCAACGAGTGGTGCTTGCCATGCGGACGGGGCAACGCCTGCACATTGAACCGGGCACTGCCTCCTTCTTACTGCACAGTGACACCCCCGGCTTGGCGCAACTGCGGCGATCGCTGCAACTCGAAGCTCATGCCGTGATGACCATCGCCCCGGTTGATGACCACTTTGTGGAACTCTCCGTCCAAGGCAGTTGGATCGCCAGCGCGATCGATGCCGAAGAAGGTGTCTTTGTCACCGCGCTCTCCCACGTCACGGAAATTCTCGTGATGAAACTCTGGGCAACCACGCAAAGTCGGGTGGGGGTAGGAGGATAAAGATGCGGAGTGAGTCTGATAGCGTTCTCTCAGACTCACCCCTGTGAACTTCATTAAGAAACCCATTTCTGTCGTGATCCGACTTGTGTGTTTTGGCAAGCTGGCTTAGACTAATGTCCTTAAAGCGGGGGTTCGTTCTCCTGCTGACTGGTAAGCTGCTGTTTCGCCCCCATTGAGCTGTGAATTTGCGCCGCCTGATTCCTTTTTTTGATACCACTGCCCAGGATTGGGCGATGGAAGCCAGAGTTTTGCGCTGGTTGACTTTTGTTTGGTTGTTTATTGGTTTGGCGATGGTGTTTTCGGCCTCCTATGCGATCGCGGATGCGGAGCATGGGGATGGGCTGTATTACTTCAAGTTGCAAATTTTCTGGATTCTGGTGGGGCTGGTGGGGTTTAACCTGCTGGTGCATACGCCGCTGCGGTTTATTGTGGGGGTGGCCGATTGGGTGTTGCTGATCGTGCTGGCGATGATTTTGGTAACTTTGATTCCGGGTGTGGGGGTGCTGGTGAATGGTTCCTCGCGCTGGTTGTTCATTGGGCCAATTCCGTTGCAACCGTCGGAGTTAATTAAGCCATTTTTGGTCTTGCAGAGTGCGCGGATTTTTTCGCAGTGGGAGCGGCTGCGGTGGTCGGTGCGCCTGACCTGGCTGGGCGTTTTTTGTTTGGTGGTGGCGGGCATTCTGCTGCAACCCAACCTCAGTACCGCCGCTCTGTGTGGGATTATGCTGTGGCTGATTGCGTTGGGTGCTGGGTTGCCGTATCAGCAGTTGGGGGCAACGGCGCTGGGGGGATTGGCGATCGCGGTGGTCAGTGTCAGCTTGCGATCTTATCAGCTCAAACGGATTTTGTCCTTCCTAAATGCCTGGGCTGACCCCTATGGCAACGGCTATCAGTTGATTCAAAGTTTGCTGGCAGTGGCTTCCGGGGGCATTTTCGGCACGGGTTTTGGACTGTCGCAACAAAAGCTGTTCTATTTACCGATTCAATATACTGACTTCATCTTTGCGGTGTACGCCGAAGAATTTGGCTTTATTGGCTGTCTGCTGTTGCTCGTGCTGTTGGCGAGTTATGGCACGCTGGCGTTGCGGGTGGCACTCAAGGCAAAAAGCCCGATGCAACGGTTAGTGGCGCTAGGGATTATGGTGTTGCTGATTGGGCAGTCGATTTTGAATGTGGGGGTGGCGACGGGTGTGCTCCCGACCACAGGTTTGCCGTTTCCATTGATGAGTTATGGCGGCAGTTCGATGATTTCCAGCTTGATTTCGGCGGCGCTGCTGATTCGGGTGGCTCGCGAAAGTAGTGAGGCGAAGGTGGTGCAGTTAGATGAACGGCGGCAATCCAGCCCGCCTGCCCCCCGATCGCGCGATCGCCTGCGACCTTTTCCCCGTCGCGCCACCTGATCTGCTTAAGATAGAGAAGGTCTTTGCGCGATCGCGACTGAAATTTCGATGGTGGACTCTCTCCAAACCCAACTTTATCAACTGGCTCAGTATGCGAATGCACTGGTGGCCAACCAACTGAGTCACCTGACGGTATTCAGCCTGGGGGTGATTTTTCTGGCGGGACTGTTGACCAGTCTCACGCCTTGTATGTTGTCCATGTTGCCGATTACGATTGGCTATATTGGCGGCTACGACACGCAAACCCGCTGGCAAGCGGCGACTCAATCTACCTGGTTTGCCCTGGGCTTGGCGACGACGCTGGCTGGCTTGGGCATTGCGGCGGCGATCGTTGGGCAAATCTATGGGCAGATTGGCGTTGGCTTACCGATTATCGTCAGCATCATTGCGATTTTGATGGGGCTGAATTTGCTGGAAGCGTTGCCGCTGCGGTTGCCTGCCTCTGGCGGGTTAGAGTGGATTTCGCAAGAACTGCCGACGGGCGTGCGGTCTTATCTAATCGGGTTGACCTTTGGGCTGGTGGCCTCCCCTTGCAGTACGCCCGTGTTAGCCACCCTCCTCGCCTGGATCTCGGCAACTCAAGATCCGCTGCTGGGTGCGGCTTTGCTGTTGGCATATACCCTCGGCTATGTGTTGCCGTTGATTCTGGCAGGCACTTTCACCGCTTCCATTAAAAAATTGCTGGAAGTGCGCCGCTGGTCGGGCTGGATTACGCCTGTCAGTGGAGTCTTACTGATTGGCTTTGGGGTCTTTTCCCTGTGGTCGAGATTGGGCATTTTTTGAAGTTAAGTTTTTGGAGATGGTGCGGGTTGAGATTGTGCGATCGCACCCTCCAGATTGAATTAGTCAGATTGAATCAATCAGATTTAAACTGTGGGCATTAAAAGTGAGCATTGAACAGCAGGACATCACGGCGAACGACAAAACGACGGCAGCAACCCCCTTAAAGCGACTGCCCCAAGCTTTTTTCAAGCGCGAACTCATTCCCTTTTTGGCAGATTTGCGACTGGCGATCTCGCTGTTATTAGCGATCGCGGTCTTCAGCATCTCCGGCACCGTGATCGAACAGGGGCAATCCCTCCAGTTCTACCAGGCCAACTATCCGGAGTCGCCTGCCCTGTTTGGCTTTTTGACCTGGAAAGTGCTGCTCATCCTGGGGCTAGACCACGTTTACCGCACCTGGTGGTTTTTGGCCTTGCTGATTTTGTTCGGTTCCAGTTTGACCGCCTGCACCTTTAAACGCCAACTGCCTGCCCTGCGCTGGTTTTCGCGCACCTGGAACTTCTACACCCAACCCCGCCAGTTCCAAAAGTTTGCCCTCAGTGCCGAATTCGATCGCCCTGCTCTGAATGACCTGTTACCGTTACTCGAACAGCGCCGCTACAAAATTTTTCGCCAGGGCGAAGCCGTCTACGCCCACAAAGGCATTATCGGCAGAATTGGCCCGATCGTGGTTCATGTCGGCATTCTGGTGATCTTAGTGGGCGGCATCTGGGGCACGATGACAGGCTTCATGGCGCAGGAAATGATTCCCAGCGGTCAAACCTTTCAAATTAAGAACATCACCGAAGCGGGACCCTTGGCGGGAGCGCAAATTCCCAAAGATTGGGCGGTGAAAGTGAATCGCTTCTGGATCGACTACCTCCCCGATGGCAACATTGACCAGTTTTACTCCGACATGACGGTGCTCGATCGCGAGGGCAAAGAGGTTAAGCACAAAATCATTCACGTCAATGAGCCATTGCGCTACCGGGGCGTGACCTTGTATCAAGCGAATTGGGCGATCGCGGCGGTGCGGGTGCGGCTCAACAACAGTCCCATCTTTCAACTGCCGATGGCGCTGTTAGACACGGGCGGCAAAGGGCAGATTTGGGGCACCTGGCTCCCCACCAAGCCCGATCTCAGTGAAGGCGTGTCCCTGGTGGCGAAAGACTTGCAAGGGATGGTGCTGGTGTATGACATGACGGGCAAACTGGTGTCCACAGTCCGCGCCGGGATGTCTACTGAAGTCAATGGCATTACGCTGAAAGTGCTGGAATTAGTTGGCAGCACTGGATTGCAAATCAAAGCTGATCCGGGTATCCCGTTGGTCTATGCCGGATTTGCCCTGTTGATGGCAGGCGTGGTGATGAGCTATGTTTCCCATTCCCAGGTGTGGGCGTTGCAGGTGAATGGGCAATGCTTCATCGGTGGTCGCACTAATCGGGCGCAAGTGGTGTTTGAACGGGAGATGATTGACCTGTTTAACCAATTGGGACAACCAGCAATTGAATCAGGCGCGATCGCATCATCGACTTAACTCAATCGGTTACCTAGAAAATCCCCCGGTACAGTCTTTGGGGTAGGAGCGATACAATCCGTCTATCGCGATCGCCCATCTGCCCTGTAATACCATGACTGACATCAATTCCAGCGTTTCTACTGAGTTTGACAGTCTCCCGCGGGAGTTACGGGTCGCTCATGTCCGTTATGCGGTGGAGTCTCTTCGCATGGCGGACGAAATTGCTGACAAAGGCTACTTAATCACCAGTGCCGAACTTGCCGATTTAATGGATGTCAATGCCAGTGCGGTCACCAGTCGCGGCGACCATTGGGTCTGGCGAAACTGGGTGGTGTCTCGTGTCCGACGCGAAGGCAACCAAATTCTGTGGCAACTGGAACGGGTCGATTAGGAGCCTCTCGCTGGCGCAGCTGCTTTGTCAGAACGAATTTAATAGCGATCGCGGTGGATGTCTGCCGGAGCGGGTTTTACCATGATCCTACTACTGGATGCAAATTCAACGTCGAAATCCGCCTCTACCCATCCTGCGATCGGCGCTAAAGACCATCACTGGTTTCAACTTAAGCTGAAATTTCTGCTGTAAAAGGCTTTTAGCTTGCCCTTGATCCCAACACATAGCTACCTTAGAACGCACAAGTCTGGGAGTAGCGCGAGTCTCTGACCAAAACCAAAATTCTGGGCTTGGGTGGCAGCCCCCCAAACCCCCCGAATTCAGCAGGGCTGATTCAT
>JAIXVO010000047.1 GCA_027482985.1 Cyanobacteriota bacterium | reverse complement strand
TTATTTCGGGCGCATGGCTATCCGTCTTTGGTCAAAGCGATTGACCTGCTCAGCCATGATTTTGACCGATTGCTGCCCATGCTGGGAATTTTCCCTCCTTAACATGAATCAGCCCTGCCGAATTCAGGGGTTTTGCATCTGAGAACACGAGACAAGCTTTGTCAGTTCTCAGATGCAAAATTTGGTTGCGTCCCCCGAACCCCCTCCAAAGGGCAACGCTGGGTCTGCGCAAAAAGGCTCTGGTGATGACGTTGTTGAGCTGAATTCTAGAGATTAACTTACAGAGATTACCAACATGATCAGCCTACTAGTAGGGGCGAATGGTTATTCGCCCTCGGAGAGATTATTGTTTGTTTAAAGACAAATACCTGCCAGTTGAAATGGATGGCGGGTATTGATCTTGCTCCTAGCGGCTAACCTGTTTCCTGGCTAACCTATCTCAGTTTGCAGGATTTGGGCAGCGGTAAGGGTGAGGGTGGGAAAGGTGGGGGAGAGGACGCGATCGCCCCCTTGATAAATGCTCTCTTCGTACAGACCATCAACCCAAATCAGGACAGTGACTCTGGCGGCGATTGGGTCCACAATCCAGTACTCTGGGATGCGGCGGGCAGCATACTCACTGCGTTTGTAGCGATAATCCCGATTTTCTTGATTGGGACTGACGACTTCGACGACCAGCGCTGGCGGGGGCAGATCGTGGGTCAGGAGCGCTTGCGATCGCCCTTGAATGGCGGCGGCAGACTCGGTGGAATGAATCATCAAATCAGGTTCTCGGGCTGTGGCTCTGGCACCGCTGACGGCAATTTGATGCCGAATGCCGAGATGCGTGTAGGGCACGCCCACCTGCAAAAAAGCGGCCAGTAGGAAGGCGATAATTTGCGTGTTGAGAGTACTTTCGGTGGGCATGGCGACTAAAACCCCATCCACGAGTTCATAGCGGGTTTCGGTGCCATCGTCATAGTTCAGATAATCCTCGATTGTCATGCCAGTGGCTGTCACCATGCCGATTACCTCCAAACTGAGTCTACGGGGTCTGACTGGGACACATAGGTTTCCATGCAGGGCGCGAGGGTAATTAAATCGTTGATGTTCCGCAGCATGGTCGCGCAGATGGCATCCAGAGGTAGGTCGTTGGGATCGCAGCCAAAGGGATTTTCGATTTCGATCCCGATCGCTTCAATGCCAAACAGCGTAAAGCTAATCAGGGCGACGATCAGCCCGGTCCACCAACCAACGCCAGCGACCATTTGAAACGGTAAGGACAGGCAATAGAGCAGCAACAACTGTTTCAAATGAATCGAGTAGGCGATCGGCATGGGGGTTTTGAGAATCCGTTCGCACGCGCCCAAACAGTTAACCAGTTCACTGACGTAGTTCTGGATGGCGGTCAGTTGAAAGCTGTCAATTTGCTTCTGGCGATATTGGTCTTGCAGATAGTCGCCAATCCAGAAGGCGACTTCCAGCGGCGGATTGTACATCGTTTGCAGTTTGGCAAACTGGTTGGGGGTCAGGAGGCTAGCCAGTTCATCATTCAGAGCATGTTGGCGTAAATGCAGTTTGGTGGCGACAGAGAAGGCGACCAGCAGCCGTAAGGTCGTGATCTTGGCCTGCCGTTCGGCGATCGCCGTGGCGGGAATCGTAATCCAGATTGTCCGCGCCAGATTCCGGGTGGTGTTGATCATCGTGCCCCAAATCTTCCGCCCTTCCCAGAAGCGATCGTAGGCCGTGTTGGTGCGGAACACCAGCAACAACCCTAAGACAATGTTGGGGATCAAGCTGGCGAGGGTGGGAATGGAGACGGGATAACCCACATAATGCAACACCGACACCAGCACCCCAAATAACCCACAAATCGAGGTGCGGCCCGCAATCGAGGGAATCACTGAGCCTCGCACTTGCAGCGCGGATCGAAACCAAAACTTGTATTCCATGCCGTATCAAGGGGTGCAATCAGAACTTGAGAAAGTCAGTCGATGACCGCCCTGATCATACCTGATCTGAAATTTGATACATTAGTATCAAGGGCATTTTTCCGGGTTTAGCCTAGATTTGGGCGAACTTAACAGGCAAACCGCCAGATATGGTGTACCTTAGTCCTCAGCCGTTGTGTGGGTTGAGTGTTTATGTCCTTTGTTGGGTTACACATTCATAGTGACTACAGCTTGCTGGATGGAGCCAGTCAGATCCCGCTGATGATCGATCGCGCGATCGCCCTGGGGATGCCCGCGATCGCCCTGACGGATCATGGGGTGATGTATGGCGCGATCGAGATGCTGAAGGTGTGCAAGAGCAAAGGGGATGTGGTCAAGCCCATCATCGGCAACGAGATGTATGTGATCAACGGCGACATTACCAAGCAGGAACGCCGTCCTCGTTACCATCAAGTGGTGCTGGCGAAAAATACGCTGGGCTACAAAAATCTGGTCAAACTGACGACGATTTCCAGCCTCCAAGGAATGCAGGGCAAGGGCATCTTTTCCCGTCCTTGTATCAACAAAGACTTGATTGAGCAGTACCACGAGGGGCTGATCGTGACTTCTGCCTGTTTGGGGGGAGAAGTGCCCCAGGCGATTTTGCAGGGTCGTCCGGAAGTGGCGCGGAAGGTCGCCCAGTGGTACAAAGACCTGTTTGGCGATGACTATTATCTGGAGATTCAGGATCACGGCTTGCCAGAAGAACGGACGGTGAATCCCGAAATCATCAAGATCGCCCGCGAGTTCGACATCAAAATTATCTGCACCAACGACTCTCATTACATTTCTTGTTATGACGTGGAAGCCCATGATGCCTTGCTCTGCATCCAGACGGGCAAGCTGATTACGGAAGATAAGCGGTTGCGCTATACGGGCACCGAATACCTGAAGTCTGCCGATGAGATGCGGATGTTGTTTCGAGATCACCTGACGGAAGATGTGATCGAATCCGCGATCGCCACCACCTTAGAAGTCGCCGCCAAAATCGAGACTTATGACATTTTGGGCGAACCGCGCATTCCCTCCTATCCCATTCCCGACGGCTATACCTCGGCCACCTACCTGACCAAAATTGCCCAGGAAGGGCTGATGCAGCGACGGCGGTGCAGTTCGTTTGAGGAAATCGATCAAACCTATCGCGATCGCCTCGACTACGAACTCAACATGATGATGCAGATGGGCTTTGCCGAGTACTTTTTGGTGGTGTGGGACTACATCAAATTTGCTCGCGATCGCGACATTCCGGTGGGGCCAGGACGGGGATCAGCCGCTGGGTCGCTGGTGGCTTATGCGATGGGGATTACCAACGTTGATCCGGTGCATCACGGGCTGCTGTTTGAACGCTTCCTGAATCCCGAACGGAAGTCGATGCCGGATATTGATACCGACTTCTGCATCGAACGGCGGGGGGAAGTGATCGAATATGTGACGAAGAAGTACGGCACCGAGCGGGTGGCGCAAATTATCACCTATAACCGGATGACCTCGCGGGCGGTGCTGAAGGATGTGGCGCGGGTGCTGAACATTCCCTATGGGGAGAGCGATCGCATGACCAAAATGATCCCGGTCATGCGGGGCAAACCCTGCAAACTGAAGATGATGATTTCGGATGAAACCCCCAGCCCCGACTTTAAACAAAAGTACGACGATGATTTGCTCGTGCCGGGTACCGATCCACCGATTCCCTACCGCCGCTGGATCGATATGGCGATGCGGATTGAAGGGACGAACAAGAGTGTGGGGATTCACGCGGCGGGAGTCGTGATCTCGGCGCAACCGCTGGATGAGATCGTGCCGTTGCAGAAAAACGATGATGGTGCCGTCTTTACCCAGTACTTCATGGAAGATATTGAGTCCCTCGGCCTGCTGAAGATGGACTTTTTGGGCTTGAAAAACCTGACCATGATTCAAAAGGCGTTAGACCTCTTGAAGCTGAACAAGGGCATTGATCTGGACATGGATCGCCTGCCGCTGGACAATCCCGAAACTTACCAATTGCTGGCGCGGGGCGAGTTAGAGGGCATCTTCCAGTTGGAATCTTCCGGCATGCGGCAGATTGTGCGAGAACTGAAACCTTCCGGTCTGGAAGACATTTCTTCCATCCTGGCGCTCTACCGACCGGGGCCGCTGGATGCCAAACTGATTCCCAAGTTCATCAACCGGAAACACGGACGGGAAAAGATTGACTATCCCCACGAGATCATCCAGCCCATCCTGGAAGAAACCTACGGCATCATGGTCTACCAGGAACAGATCATGAAAATTGCCCAGGATATGGCGGGTTATTCGCTGGGGGAAGCTGACCTGTTGCGACGGGCGATGGGGAAAAAGAAAGTCTCGGAGATGCAGAAGCACCAGGAAATGTTTGTCGCAGGTGCCAAAGAACGGGGCGTGGATCAAAAAATTGCCACTGAGCTATTTGAGCAGATGATCAAATTTGCCGAATATTGCCTCAGTTATGACACCCCGATTTGGACAGTCGAATATGGCCCGATCGCGATCGGTAAAATCGTCGAACAACGCCTTGCCTGCACCGTTTACACGATGACACCAGCGGGTTACATTTACACCCAACCGATTGTCCAGTGGCACGATCGCGGCACGCAAGAAGTCTTCAAATATCTCCTGTCAGACGGCTCCACCATTCGCGCGACTAAAGACCACAAATTCATGACTACCGACGGTCAAATGCGCGCGATCGATGATATTTTTGCGGAAGGGTTAGAACTCCAACAGTGTCTTGCCTCCACCCCGCCAGCCGCAACCCTCGCCCTCCCAGCCGCACCACGATGAATTAGTAGACTGCGGTGCAGGTAGACTAACCATCCACGGTGTAGGCTTCTAACCTGGGCGGGTAAGATGCCCACCCCACGGTAGGCAAATTGATGCCGTAGTCCACTCGTGATCACGACTGTAATCCCCTCACCCTTGCTGTCATCGCAAGCGCTGAATCGTCAATCCCTTACCCTCTGCCCTCTGCCTCCTGCCTTTGCCTCGCTGCCCAACACAGCGAGGCAATCTGCAATGATTCCGTAGGTCTGCCCCCTGCATTGAGAACTGCGCCTATGATGGGAGGGCTTCCGCGATCGCAGTCGCTCAATCGTCAACCGCTGGTGTTTCTATGCGTCCTTCTCCCCTCCCACCCACCGAGTCCGAAACCCGCACGCGCATTCTCAACGCGGCCTTGCGTCTGTTTGCGCGGCAAGGCTTTGATGGCACCACCACCCGCGATTTAGCCGAAGCCGCGAATGTGGCCGAAGGCACGCTGTTTCGCCATTTCACCAACAAGAAAGCGATTTTGATTGAAGTCGCGACGCAAGGCTGGGTCGAAATCCTCACCGACTTGCTGACGGAACTCAGCGGCATGGGCAGTTACAAAGCGGTGGCGCAAGTTATGCGGCGACGGATGTTGCACCTGCATGAGAATGCCGACATGCTGCGCGTTTGCTTCATGGAAGCCCAATTCCATCCCGAACTCCGCGATCACATCCAATCCGAAGTGATCGACAAAATGACCGATGTCGCCGAAGCCTTTTTCCAAACGGCGATGGATCAGGGCGTTTATCGCCAAATGGATGCCAAAATGGTGGCGCGTGTCTTCTTGGGGATGTTTGCCGTCGCCGGCTTTAGCCAAAGTACGATCATGGCTCCCGGTGCCGCCGCCGCCGACATGCAACACATGGCCGAAGGACTTGCGGACATCTTCCTCAACGGTGTCTTAGTCCATCCCCAAAGCTAATCGAGCGATCGCGCTGACTCTCGCCGCATTAACCTAGCGACGATCCTCAATCGCTCCCGCAGACCGTGCGATGTGACTACTGCTTATGTACGATGATATTTGCCGCTTCCTGGCGGAACACTTCTCCACCGATTTCGCCAGTTGGCTGCTGGGAGAACCTGTCGATCTGACAGAACTCCAACCCTCAGAACTCTCCCTCGATCCGATTCGCACGGATGCACTCATTCTGCTGCAATCATCTGCCGCGTTTCTGCATCTAGAATTTCAAACATTGCCCAAAGCCAACGTCCCATTTCGCATGTTGGATTATCGCGTTCGGGGCTATCGCAAAGATCCAACTAAACCCATGCGGCAAGTGGTCATTTACCTGAAGCAAACTTCATCCGAGCGAGTGTATCAGAATCGCTTTGCGATGGAGAAGACAAGCCATGAGTTTGAGGTGGTAAGAATTTGGGAACAGCCTGCATCTTTATTTCTGCAATACCCAGGACTGATTCCTTTTGCGACGCTGGGGCAAACTCCAGATGCTCAGGCAACACTGCGGCAAGCGGTACATCAGATTGCTCAGATTGTAGACACGGAAACACAGGCCAATCTGATCGCAGCGTCAGGGGTTTTAGCCGGACTAAAATTAGAAGAAGAGACTATATACCGCATTCTACGGAGAGACATGATGCAAGAGTCCACCGTTTTTCGCTCAATTCAAAGAGAAGCCCAAGCAGAAAATTCGCGGGCGATCGCCCTCAATCTGCTGCGCGAACAGGTCGCCATTGCCACGATTGTTCGGAGTACTGGCTTATCGCTTGCAGAAGTGCAACAACTTCAGCAACAACTTGACGACTCCGCTCAAAGCTAAGGGCTATGCCCAAAAGTAATATCCCTGCAGGTGAGTTAGGTGTCGTAAATATCTCGTCGATGCCCAACTTTATGGACGGTCACAAGTTGGGCGGCAACATCATAGGAGTAAATCACTCGGTAGTCGCCGACCCTGAGCTTAAAAAGTCCGCTTAAATCAGCGCTGAGAGCCTGTGGAGTGATGTCATCAAGATGTTCTGCCAACCACCGAATTTTTTTGAAAACGCGATCTTGAATCGTTGAATCAAGGCTTGCTAATTCATCCAGCCCCGCTGCTGTGAACTCAGCGTTGTAGTGCATCACTAGAATTGGCGTTCTTTGCCAAGCTTGTTGTTCGTTACCAGATCAATTTCAGTTTGCTAGCGACTTCCGCAGCTGTCATGCCGCGTTCTCCAGATTGAGTTCGAGCCAAGGACTCAAGGAGTTGTTGCTGAACTTCAGCCTTGAGGACTTGACCTTCGTCGGGGTCAGCCAACAGAGCTTGCAGCGTTTCAGCAACCGTTTCTTGGATTAATTGCTTCAATTCTTCAACCGTTAAATCCTTCACTTGCATCGCTTCGTGTCTCCTCTGGGGTACTGCAATTATGGCACTCCTCCCCATGCTGCTGAAAAAACCTTGCGTCCATCAGACTACCGAAACCATGATGCCACGACTTTCCTGCGACAGTCGATTGACACTACACAGCGCATACGTTCCTGGTGACACGGCCACACCCTGCACCGAGGCGGGCAGAATTTGCTGGAGGCTCCATTGCTGATTGGCTTGGCGATATAGCGTCCAACTGCGGACATCGGCAGGGGCACTGTTCCAGCTCAATTTTCCCGCGATCGCCCGTACCCCTGTCGGCAAGCTGGGAGGATTGCTGGGGAGCCAGGACATGAAGGGAGCCAGGGCGGGAGTGCGGTAAGTATCGGTGCGCCAGCGATCGCTCACGCCTTCGCGATTGGTCAGCAAAGTACTCATGCTGAAAAAGATATTGCCTAACACAAAATCGGAAGGATGCTGGCGGGTAATTGCAATTTGCCGTTCAATTTCGGTTAACTCCCAGGCTTTGCCATCTAATTGCCCGACATTGTTGCCGATATAGAGATGCCGCTGCCGGGTGTTTTGCGCTACCCACCAATCGAGCAATACGGGATAACTCTGAGCCGGGGGATCAATCCGCCAGTAAAGTTGTGGGCTGAGATAGTCCACCCATCCCTGCTGTAACCATTTCAGGGCATCAGCATACAGTTGGTCATAGGCATCCAATCCTTGAATACCAGGGGGCTGACCGGGACGATAAATGCCAAACGGACTGATCCCAAATTTGACGTGCGGTTTCGTGGTGCGAATCCCATTGGCGATTCGCTGCACTAGTTGGTTAACATTCTCCCGCCGCCAATCATTCAGTGCCAACGTCCCCCCATTCGCGCGGTAAGCCTGGTAGGTGCGCTGATCCGGGAAACTCTGACCGGCGATCGGGTAGGGATAGAAGTAATCATCCAGGTGAATGCCGTCCACATCGTAGCGGCGCACGACATCGAGAATCACGTTGAACGTCCGATCTTGCACCAGCTTCAGACCGGGGTCCATCCAGAGTTGGTTGCCCCAGGGATAGACGGCTTCGGGATTGGTGACGGCAATGTGCGGCGAGACATTCACCGTACTGCGAGACGTGCGGGCGCGGTAGGGATTAAACCAGGCATGGAGTTCCAGATTGCGTTGGCGGCACTCGGCGATCGCCCAGGCCAGCGGGTCATAACTGGGATTGGGGGCGCGTCCCTGGGTTCCGGTTAGCCAGTTACTCCAGGGATCGATCGCGGAGTTATAGAGCGCATCTCCTTCCGGGCGCAGTTGCAAAATCACCGCATTGAAATTCAGGGATTTGAGCGTATCCAGAATCCGAATGAATTCCGTTTGTTGTTGAGCGGAGGGGAGAGTCGGCGCAGACGGCCAATCTTTATTCCAGACAGACGTGACCCAAACTGCCCGAAATTCACGAGGATGGCTCACTTCTACGGTTGCCGCCGGATTCCAGCGGACGATGTAGGGAGAGGCGATCGCGGGGGCTTGTTGCAACGCCACCAGACATTGATAAATGAAGGCAGAAACATCAGCCCGAGTGGCAGGCTGCGTCGGTCGCAACCGGCGGATCGCGGGATAATTCACCACAATCCAATTGGCGGTCGCCCGGACGATCGCATCCCGTTGCCAGGTGGGAATTTGCGCAGCATCTTCATACATTGCCGCCAGCGGGATCGCGTC
>JAIXVO010000112.1 GCA_027482985.1 Cyanobacteriota bacterium | reverse complement strand
TCACCGTTTTGATTTCCTCAATTTTCTGGGTAGTTCTGAAGACCACCCTGGGAATTCGGGTAACCGAAGAAGAGGAAATGATGGGTCTGGATATTGGCGAACATGGCATGGAAGCTTATGCTGGCTTCGTCAAAGAAAGCACCAGTTCCATGATCGACACCAGTGGGGTTGCTCCCAGTGCGGTTCGAGGCACAGGTTACTAACCGCTAACTGGTTGCTCAAAACTTAATTCACATATCTTTCAAGTAGCGGAACTCACCCTTCCGCTACTTTTTTATTTTCGGCAGTATTCAGGCTAACCCGTGGGATTGCCTTTAGCAAAACGCCCCAGCCAATCCTCCGCCACCTCGCAGCGCGCTCCTTTATTTCGCCAGGTTCATGAACTCCGTATCATTCCTTCAATCAGATCAAAGGTTCTATAAAAACTTTGATATTTTTTTGCATTTTGCCCAAGTGCCGATGTTTAAGGGCAGACAGCAGCATGAACAGATTGGTTCGGACTGCGAATCATGAATTCTCACGTCGGTAGGTATAAGAAGATACTTTTTCCTGATGTTGATCCCATCACAATCGGCTCCATTAGATTTGGTCTGTCGGTCTTCCCGCCCCCTACTGGCGCTGACTTTGCACCCAGAAGAGCCGTGTTCGCCGCCGGAGCCTGTTCAACAACTTCGCGAGGTTTTGCAGTTTACGATGTCTAGAATTCACGCGTCTAAAAATCGAAAAAGTAAGTCTCATGCGCGCTGGAATGGAGCGGCGGTACGACAGTTTTTCTCACCTCTGGGGCCAGTTGAGCAACGGCACGCCAAACGCCCTGCCTGGTTGCGGCTCACGCTCGCCTTCTGCTTACCGATCGCCCTGCTCACACTGATCAGTTTGTTGACGGGGCCGATGGCGCAAACCGCGATCGCTCAAACTCCCGCTGCGGATGCTTCCAAAATCAATCCGGGAGACACCGCTTGGATGCTGATGTCGTCGGCGATGGTGTTATTTATGACCCCTGGTCTGGCCTTTTTCTATGGCGGGTTGGTGCGGTCTCGTAACGTCCTCAACACCATGATGATGAGCCTGATTGGGTTGGGCTTAGTGGCAGTCATTTGGGTGTTGTGGGGCTACAGCCTCAGTTTTAGTGCGGGCGAATTAGGTTCTGACGGCTACGCCCAGGGGTTTCAAAGCCTGATTGGGAACCTCAACTGGGTCTTCTTGAATGGGGTGGCCTTTGATGCCCCCGATCCCATTGGCTATGGCCCGACAATTCCGCATCAGGTGTTCATGGTTTACCAGATGATGTTTGCCATCATCACGGTTGGGTTAGTGTCTGGTGCCGTCGCGGAACGCATGAGTTTCAAAGCCTTCTTCTGGTTTATCGTGCTGTGGATTACTTTCATCTATTGCCCCTTAGCGCATCAGGTATGGGGCAAAGGCTGGCTGGCTTCGCGCGGATCACTAGACTTTGCGGGTGGGCTGGTGGTGCACGTCAGTTCTGGGGTGTCGGCACTGGTGGCAGCCTGGATGATTGGCCCCCGCAAAGATTGGACAGTCAAACCGATTTTGCCGCACAATGTGCCCTTTGTGCTGTTGGGGGTTGGCATTCTGTGGTTCGGCTGGTTTGGCTTTAATGCGGGTAGTGCGATCGGGGCTGGGTCGCTAGCGGCGGTTGCGTTCGTGGCGACGATGGTGGCTGCGGCTGCGGCTGGGTTAGCCTGGGTTGCGGTGGAATGGATCACTAAAGGCAAGCCAACGGCTGTGGGTCTAGGCAGCGGCTTTGTGGCTGGGTTGGTCGGCATTACGCCTGCGGCTGGGTTTGTCACTCCCATTTCAGCCATCATCATTGGTGCGGCGACCTCCGTAGTTTGCTT
The DNA here is from genome assembly GCA_027482985.1 of Cyanobacteriota bacterium. GTDB lineage: Bacteria > Cyanobacteriota > Cyanobacteriia > Leptolyngbyales > Leptolyngbyaceae > JSC-12. The sequence continues at coordinate 3,376 of JAIXVO010000112.1, read as the reverse complement.
CTATGCCGTGAACTTGAAGGCAAAATTGCAATTTGACGATTCCCTCGATACCTTCCCCATTCACGGGGTGGGGGGAACGTTGGGTGCGATTTTGACGGGTGTCTTTGCGACCAAATCCGTTAATGCGGCGGTGACGACCCAAGGGTTAGCCTATGGTGAAATCAATCTCTTCTTGGAAAATATCATGGGGGTGATCCTGGCCTATATTGTGGCGGGCTTGGGCACCTTCTTGATTCTGAAGTTGCTCTCGGTGTTTATGGATTTGCGGGTCAGCGAAGTGACGGAAGAGGAAGGGCTGGATATCCACGAGCATGGTGAGGAAGCCTATGGCGAAAGTCTGGCAGGTGAACTCTCTTTTGCCCAAAAAGTACTCGATTAAGGTCATCTGATCCCGGTGTGGAATGACCGCGATTACGCTGCTGTGGGAGCTGGCGATCGCGGTCGTTTTGACTGTCTGGCACTCAGCTCAATTCTGGGTCTACCGAGCGCAATGGGTGAGCGGGTAGCATTTGGTACAAAACTTTAGAACGCGAGACATCAGGGCGATCGCGTTATCATGGCTCTGATGTAGGGATCAACGTATGGGCAGACAACGATTTTTGTTACTCTTTATTCTCGTGCTGGTGATTGGCGCGATCGCGGTGATTTGGAAAGTCCCGCCCCAGCTCGGGTTGGATTTGCGCGGCGGCTCGCAGTTGACGATTCAGGTGAAGCCGACGCCGAAACACCCGGAAATTAAACCCGGCGATCTGGAAGCGGTGCAGCGAGTGATTGAAGGCCGGATTAACGGACTGGGCGTGTCGGAACCGATTGTGTTTCCCGCTGGGAGCGATCAAATCGTGGTGCAATTACCTGGCGTGAACGATCCCGCGCAGGCGGAACGGGTATTGGGTGGCACGGCGCAGTTAGAATTCCGCAAGCAAAAGCCCGGCACCGAAGCGCAACTCCAAATTGAGACGCAACAGTTGCGAGAAAAATTGGCGAAACGGGATGAGTTGCGGAAAACCGGGGATGAAGCGGCGATCGCGACGAATCAAGAGAATTTGCAAAAGACCTATACGGCGATCGCGGAAATCTTTGAAAAGACCGAATTGGGCGGCACGAATCTGGAAGATGCCTATCCTAATGCCACCAACCAGCAAAATATCTGGAATGTGGGTCTGAAATTTGATCAACGGGGCGGCGAATTATTTGCTCAGTTGACGAAAGATTTGGCGGGGACGGGTCGCACCCTCGGCATCTTCCTGGATGGCGCTCCGGTGGGACCGAACTTTGCCTACTCGGTGCCCGTCGAATTTGCCACCACAGGGATCACGGGTGGTTCTGCCGTAATTGAAGGGCGGTTTGACCTGGAAACGGCGAGAGACTTAGCCATTCAGTTGAAAGGGGGGGCGTTGCCGTTACCCGTAGAAGTGGTGGAGAACCGCACCGTGGGGGCGACCTTGGGGCGAGACAGTATTCAAAGCAGTATTTACGCTGGTGTCGGTGGCTTATTCCTGGTGCTGCTGTTCATGATTGCCTACTACCGCCTACCGGGGGCGATCGCGGATGTGGCACTGATGATTTATGCCCTGCTCACCCTCGCTGCCTTCGTGATTCTGGGCGTGACGCTGACCCTCCCTGGCATTGCGGGCTTCATTTTGAGTATCGGGATGGCGGTGGATGCCAACGTGTTGATCTTTGAGCGCACCCGCGAAGAACTCCGGGCTGGGAAAAGTCTTTATCGCTCTGTGGAATCGGGCTTCTATCGCGCCTTCTCCAGCATTTTGGATAGTAACGTCACGACGATCATTGCTTGTTTAGCCCTGTTTTTCCTGGGGGCGGGGTTGGTCAAAGGGTTTGCCCTCACGCTGGGGATTGGGGTTTTGATTAGTATGTTTACTGCCGTTACTTGTAGTCGCACCTTGATGCTGTACGCCATTAGTTTTCCAGGTTTACGGAAGCCGGAATATTTTTGCCCCAATGTGAAAGCGACGAAGGTGGAGGCATAACTCATGAAACTGCAAGTCATTCGCCAACGCAACCTGTGGTGGGGCATCTCTGCCGCGATCATTCTGGCGGGCTTTCTGGCGATGCTGATCTCCTGGCAACGCTATGGGGCTCCGTTGCGTCCCGGTTTAGACTTTGTCGGGGGCACGCGGCTGCAATTTGAGCTGGATTGCACCAAAACAACAAACAATTGTGATCAACCGATTGATATTGCTGCCGCTCGCGAAATTTTGGCGGCGCAAGGGTTAGGTAATAGCAGCATTCAAGCCATCACCGACAACCAGGGGCGGCAGGTGGGGATCACGATTCGCACCTCACCTCTCGCCAGCGAACAGCGGACTCAGTTGCAAGCGGCCTTGAGTCAAAAGTTAGGCACCTTTGACCCCGCCAAAACGCAGATTGATACTGTGGGGGCAGTGATTGGGCAGCAGCTTTTCACCTCTGGTTTATTGGCGTTGCTGGTGTCATTTGCCGGGATCACGATTTATCTTAGCCTGCGGTTTAAGTTGGACTATGCCCTTTTTGCCCTCGTGGCGCTGCTACATGATGTCCTAATTACCGTTGGTATCTTTGCCATTTTGGGGCTGCTGTTTGGGACAGAAGTGGATTCCTTGTTCATCGTGGCGTTGCTGACGATCGTCGGCTTCTCGGTGAATGATACCGTCGTGATTTACGATCGCGTCCGGGAAACGATCTCCCTCAATCCCCAGATGCACATTGATGATGTAGTCGATGATGCCGTTAATCAAACCCTGACGCGATCGATCAACACCACCTTTACCACCTTGTTGAGTCTGGTGGCGATCGTCTTCTTTGGTGGCGAAACCCTGAAAACCTTTGCCCTGGCTTTAATTATCGGGTTTGTAGCCGGGGCTTATTCCAGTATCTTCATTGCCAGCACGCTGCTAGCCCTGTATCGAGAACGGACTGGACGCGCCTACCCGGATACGGTGATTGAAGCCGTGCCAGACGGTCTGCAATCGGATGAGGCATCATCGTAGTAGCGTTTTCCTCAATCGTGGATAGTCTTGACGATGTCGCAATCGAATCAACCGGATCAGCCCTTTGTCGATCTGCCCCCCACGAGTGATACCACCTTGCAGCAGCAGGTCGATCGCCTGCATCGTTTAACTGTCTATGGACGGTGGGCGTTTGTGGGGGGACTGTGGCTCACCCTCGGTAGTTTCAGCCTGTGGGGGTTGCGTTACCCGCTGACCCTGATCCACGAGTACTTCACCTGGGCAGCAGTGTACTACGGACTGCATTTTCATCCCATTCCCGCGATCGCCTTATTTACCTGTATCGCCTTCACCACCGCTGTTTTAGTCTGGCAAAGTCGCAATATTTTGTTGGGTCTGCCCAAACGCGATCGCGCTCGCCTAGAACG